>JACCXN010000032.1 GCA_013696965.1 Bacteroidota bacterium
TTGATCAGGCAGATGAATTTCATTCCATAAGAGCTAAGTCACTTTATATGCTTGCTTATGATACTGTTTTCAGGCCAATTGTTGAGCCTATTAATGATCAGATAGGAATGAGATTATTAAATGAAAATGACATTAAAAATGAAGAAATAGTTTTAGAAATTGATGCTATTGCTGTTTCTCCAAACCCGGCAACCAATCATGCAACTATTTCATACGAAATAAATACTGTAAAAGGCCAGGGTTTAATTGAAATGCGAAATGTATTGGGCCAGTTGGTTTTTTCTACTGCTATCACTACCGAAAAGGGCAATGTTAATGTAGATACATCCAAACTTACCGATGGTATTTATTTTATAAATATTTCTGTAAATGGAGTACAAACAGCTCAAAAGAAGCTTTTGCTGATCAAGTAAAGTTTTGAATCAAACAATTTCTAAGGGAATTCCTAACAAGGGATTCCCTTTTTTTGTGAGTTTTAAGTTTATTTTTTGACTAAGAGCAAAATAATTTTTCATGGTCTTTTTTATTCTGTCTTTATAATTTTACCATTATCATACAAATCAATACAATTAGGATTAAAAGCATTTATTGTAAGTATATAAATATAATAACAATGGATTTTCATCTTCAACTTTGTTTTTACTAAAAATACAATTTTCTTTCCTAAATGCCAATCGGTTTTCTGCCTGTGCTATTTGCAAGAGATTCCTCCCTTTGGTCGGAATGAAGCGAAGCGCAATGAGGAATCCCTTTCTGAATGCAGTGTTGGATGTATGAACTATTTGAAACAGATTCCTCCCTTTTGGTGGGTAGGACAGTTTGTTGTTTTTTAGAAAAATTTCTATTTAAAAAGCCACTACTTACCCAAATTTAAAATATGGCCCATTTTATCCTTTTTAGTCTTTAAATAAACCTCATTGTGGACATTTGATTTTATTTCGATACTTGTATTTTCAATAATTTCTAAACCATAACCAATAAGTCCGGCTCTTTTCTTAGGATTGTTAGTTAAAAGATTTATTTTTTTAACACCCAGGTCTCTTAAAATCTGTGCTCCGATACCATAATCCCTGTCATCCATTGAAAAACCAAGTTCAATATTTGCCTCAACTGTGTCTCGTCCCTGTTCCTGGAGCTTATATGCCTTAAGTTTGTTTAAAAGACCAATACCCCTACCCTCCTGATTCATGTATAAAATAGCACCTTTACCAGCCTTTTCAATTATTTCCATTGCTCTATGGAGTTGAGGTCCGCAATCGCAGCGACAAGATCCAAATATATCCCCGGTCATGCAGGAGGAGTGTACTCTAACCAATACAGTTTCATCCTCTTTCCAATTGCCTTTTGTCAATGCAAGGTGTTCCTGTCCTGTTGTTGTTTGTCTGTAGGCTGTAAGTTCGAAATCACCCCACACGGTTGGCAAATGAACACTCACTTCTCTTTGGATTAAGGTTTCGTTCTGAAGCCTGTAGGCAATAAGATCCTTAATGGAAACAATTTTAAGGTTAAACCGCTCGGCAATTTTAAATAAATCAGCAAGTCGAGCCATTGTGCCGTCCTCATTCATAATTTCTACAATTACGCCTGCAGGTTCAAATCCTGCTAATCTTGCTAGGTCAATTGCTGCTTCTGTGTGTCCGGCTCTTCTTAAAACACCTCCACGTTTTGCCTTTAATGGAAAAATATGACCAGGCCTTGCAAGCTCTTCTTTTTTAATAGTTGGATCAATTAAAGCTTTAATTGTTTTTGCCCTATCACTAGCTGAAATTCCAGTTGTGCAACCGTGTCCGGTTAAATCAACCGAAACTGTAAATGGAGTTTCATATAATGAATTGTTTGATGAAACCATTAGTTCAAGTCCTAATTCATCGCAGCGGTCCTCAATAAGAGGTGCACAGATTAAGCCCCTGCCGTGTGTTGCCATAAAATTGATGATCTCAGTTGTTGCGCAACGGGCAGCAACTATAAAATCACCTTCATTCTCCCTGTCTTCATCATCAACCACGATAATTACTTTACCCGATCTTATGTCTTCAATAGCCTCGGCTATTGTGTTTAGTTTCTCATTCATTGTATTGGTTTGACGCAAAGTTAGCGAAATAGTGTTTGTGTTTTAGTTAAAAAAAAATATTATTCTTCCCTAACAGCCATAATTACTAGTGTTTGGCTTATAGTTGGAATTCGAAATACGTTTCTTTGATTCTGGTTTAAAACGATTTGGATACCTTGAATAGTATTTTAATTAAAAAGTGAGTCTTGTAAAAAACCGTTATTTTTCCCTTACAATAACAAAAATATCTTCATTTTCCTTTTTCATAAGATAATGTTCGCGCGCAAATTTTTCCAGTGTTTTTGGATTGGTTTTAAGATCCACAAGATTTTCCTGGTCTTTTTTAATTTCTTCCAGAAAAAATCTTTTTTCTTCCGTTAATTTATTTAATTCATTGGATATTTTGAATTGTGAAATTAAATCATTACGATCAAAAAATAACAGCCAAAATAAAAACACCAAACCTGAAATAGCATACCTGTTTTTTATCCAATGCGGTATTTTTTTAAACATCTTTTTTTTTACAAAATTAATTAAATTATACCTTTATGCATAAAGTATACGTTGAATTTTTTCAACCAATTAAAGTGCAAAACAATAAAACGCCTTTTATAGCTTTAAGAAATAGGATGATTATAGGATGGTTAATTGTCAAATAATTGTTATTTTCGCACACTTTTAAAGCATTTTAACTTAATTTGTAACTCCAAAATCAATACTCTTATGATGAAAAAAATATTATGTTTAGCTGTTTCTTTAGGCATTGTTTTTTGTACAAAAGCAGACGAAGGTATGTGGCTGCTGATGAAACTTAAAAACATGAACTATGAAAACATGCAGAAAATGGGGTTAAACCTTACTGCAGAAGAACTTTATAGTGTTAATAATTCCAGTTTAAAAGATGCTATTGTTTCCCTAGGTGGCTTTTGCACTGGAGAAATAATTTCTCCTCAAGGATTAATGCTTACCAATCATCATTGTGCTTTTGATGCAATTCAAACCCATAGTTCTGTAAAAAATGATTATTTAACAGATGGTTTTTGGGCAATGTCTAAGAAAGAGGAACTTCCCAATGAAGGACTTACAGCATCTTTTTTTGTTAGAATGGAGGATGTAACAAACAAAGTGCTTGAACAATTAACTCCTGAGATGAATGAAAATCAAAGGAAGGCTGCCATAAAAAAGATTTCTGATGAATTAAAAAAAGAGGCTACTCTTGGAACACACTACAATGCTGATGTGAAAAGTTTTTTTGAAGGCAATGAATTTTATTTATTCATTTATGAAACTTTCCAGGATATCCGTTTGGTTGGAGCACCTCCATCTTCTATAGGTAAGTTTGGTGGGGATACTGATAATTGGATGTGGCCAAGGCATACAGGCGATTTTTCATTGTTCAGGGTATATATGTCACCTGATGGAAAACCTGCTCCGTATTCTGTTGATAATGTACCTTACAAATCAAAGCATTTTTTGCCAGTATCCATCAAAGGAGTTGAAAACAATGACTTTGCAATGGTTTTAGGTTATCCTGGTCGTACCGATCGTTTCCTTACTTCTTACGGAGTTAAACTTGCAATTGAAAAGGATCAACCAGCAAGAGTAAAAATAAGAGAAAAAAGACTTGCTATAATGAAAGAGGACATGAATAAAAGTGATGAGGTGAGAATTAAATATGCTTCTACTTATGCCCAGGTTAGTAACTATTATAAATATTTCCAGGGTCAGACAAAAGGCTTGAAAAAACTATCTGTATATGATAAAAAGAAAACTTTGGAAAATGATTTTTTAGCATGGATTGAAGCAGATGCATCTCGTAATGCATATTATGGACAAAGTATACCTGATATTGCTGCCGCTTATGCATTGCTTGAAGATTATAAATTATCCCAGGTTTATCTTCAGGAAGCTGTTTTTGGATGCCAGATCATCGCTTTTTCAGCTAATTTCATGGCATTATCAGGACATTTAGCAAATAAGGAAGCCAAAAAGGAAGATACAGATGCAATTGTTGCTCAATTAAGAGAAGTTGCAAAAGAACATTTTAAAGATTACAATGCCCCAACGGATAAAAAAGTAACAGCAGCAATGCTTACCTACTTTAATTCAGATATCGCAAAGGATCTTCATCCTGATCTTTTCAAAACTATTGAATCTAAATATAAAGGAGATTTCAATAAGTATGCTGAAGATATGTTTTCACAATCTATTTTTGCTGATCAGGAAAAGTTGAATAAATTTTTAGACAAACCCACTGCAAAGTCTCTTGATAAAGATCCTGCAATGATTGCCTTTAAATCATTCATTACTAATTACCAGACTAAAATTCAGCCCGTAATTCTTCAATCAAACGAAAAGCTTGAAAAAGGAAACAGATTGTTTGTGGATGGGCTTAGAAAAATGAATGCTGACAAACAATATTATCCCAATGCAAATTTTACAATGCGTTTAACTTATGGTAAAGTAGGGGATTATGTTCCAAATGATGCAATGTTTTATAAGCATTTTACAACAAGCGATGGTATTCTTGAAAAAGAGGATCCTAAAGAAGAAGAATTTATTGTTCCTGCAAAATTAAAGGAATTAATACAGAAAAGAGATTTCGGAAGGTATGCAGATAAAAACGGTAACCTTGTTGTTGCTTTTATATCTGATAACGATATTACTGGAGGCAATTCCGGAAGCCCTGTGATTAATGGAAAAGGCCATTTAATCGGTTGTGCTTTTGATGGTAACTGGGAAGCAATGAGTGGCGATATTGCCTTTGAAACTGAACTTCAAAGAACAATTTCAGTAGATGCTCGTTTCATATTATTCATCATTGATAAATATGCAGGTGCTACTCATTTAATTAACGAAATGACTATTATCCAATAGCAGAAGAATCAGGCAATTTATCCTGAATAAAAATTAAGAGTACTATGCATAGGGACTATTTTTCACCCCCTTTGCATAGTACTTTTATTATGTGGAAATTAAAATGAAAGAAGAAATCAAATCACCCGCCGCTTTTGAAGATCAACCAGGTATTATGTTGCCTTTGATGGAGGAATTTTACACTATACAAGGCGAAGGATATAATACAGGCAAGGCTGCTTATTTTATTCGGCTTGGTGGTTGCGATGTTGGTTGCCATTGGTGTGATGTGAAAGAAAGTTGGAATGCAAGTTTCCATCCAATGACCCATTCTGATTTAATTGTGGAACATGCTTTAAAATATGCCGGAAAGGCAGTTGTTGTAACAGGAGGGGAACCTTCTTTATACCAACTTGATTATCTTACTTCAAAATTAAAAGAAAAAGGCATTTCCACCTTTGTTGAAACCTCCGGGGCTTACCCATTAACCGGAAACTGGGATTGGATTTGTTTATCTCCAAAAAAAACAATGCATCCATTAAAAGAAATTTTGCCCCTTGCCCATGAACTTAAAATGATAATTTTTAACCAGCATGATTTTATTTGGGCAGAAGAAAATGCGAAAATGGTTTCTGAAAACTGCAAACTATACCTACAGCCTGAATGGAGCCGTTCTTCAGAAATTACTCCCCAGATAATTGAATACGTGAAAAATAATCCCAAATGGAATATTTCTTTACAGACCCATAAATTCATGAATATTCCTTGATTGAGGATGTTAAAAGCAGATTTTACCAATTAAAATCCTTTTGATTAAATGTAAAAAGCAAATTGTTTTTTACATTAAACGCAATGAATTCATTTGATTACATTCCTCTTTTTCTTGATTTTATTTGCACTAGAAAAAAGCATAAATTGAACCGTACAAAAAAACAACAATCGAAAATCTTTTTTTAACCTGCTAATAATTGACGGCAACAGGTTTTTAGAAATAGAATTGAATTGTGTATTGATATAATTCAGCTTGAAATCAGCTATTCTACCCAAACAAATTTGTTTTGGATTCGGTTTTATTGGCCAACCTTTTGAGGTTTTCTTTATGGGTTAACAATACAAGAAAAAATACGCCAAGGGAAAACACAATAAAAGCAGGCGATATAACACCAAAAATAAAGATTGTTATCAAAGGAAAAAAAAGAGCGCCTATGATAGAAGATAATGAAACAAATTTTGAAAAATAAAGCACTACTAAAAAAATCAAAACAGTTAATCCTGCAGCAATTGGTTCAATAACAATCATAATCCCCAATAATGTAGCAACGCCTTTTCCTCCTTTAAAACCAGTATAAACAGGAAATATATGCCCTAAAACTGCTGCTGTTCCCAGTAACAATTGAAAAATCAGAAAAGCATCAGAGCCTTTTGCAGAAGAATAGAAAACTTCTGCCAATAAGACCGCTAATGATCCTTTTAGCACATCAATAATTAATACTGGTATACCTGCTTTCTTACCTAAAACCCTAAACGTGTTGGTGGCACCCGAACTGCTACTTCCATGCTTACGTACATCAATATTGTAAAATATTTTACCGATCCATACTGCGGGAGATAATGCACCCAATAGATAGGCTAACATTATTATTGCTATGTACTCATAAATTTCCATGGCCCTAATTATTCTTCTTTTTGTTCCTCAGAATTCTCCAGTTTCCTCAAAAATTGATTCTTTTTAGAAACGGTAGAGATGATATATTGAAAAGGAGCCTCTCCTTTCACGTTTTTATATTTTCTCTTATCTGATTTTACTTCTTTAATAATTTTATTAAACTCTTCATTAGATGACAATGCCTGCATTACATTTCTTTGATAGCTAAAGAAATACCATTCCCCTGCACCCAAATCCAAATACAAATTCATTATGTCTCCTCCTCGCTTTTTAACTATTTCAATATTACCGTCAAATACCCTGTTAATTTGCGTTTTGTATATGTTTCCAATTCCAATTTGACCAATTGACCGGTAAGATCTTAAGTTCTCTTCCCATCGGAATTTCACATCCGTAAAGAAAATAGTATGATTTAAATCTGATGGAAATTTCCTGTAGGATCCACCATATAAATTCAATTCTGAAATTAATTTATCCGCACTCTCCTTGCCCAATAATTCTCTCATGCTTTTTTCAAATACCAGCCTTGAATAATCCACTGGTTGAGCAGAAGCGCTTTTTTGCATACGCTCTGCCATTTTTTCCATTGCAGATTCTTCGAAGAAAAAATTCATCGGAAAAATCACATCGAAAAGCACAAGGTTATCATTCAAATTATGTGTGGAATATCCAGCCGGTTTTACTGTAATATTTCCTAAATCAACACCTAAATCCATATTACCTTCACCATAAAACTTACAGTCATTGATGTTTAATGAAATGTAATTTCCTGTGAGCATATTTTCCTTGAGTTTTTCCCTATTTGAAATTCGGTATTCCTTGGATGCTTTATCATAAAACAGGAACCCATCTGCACCTATAACATTAATATCCTTAGGTGAAAGTTTTTTAGAAAGGTATGAAGAATAAATACCAACAGAATCATTGGCAAGTAAAAGGCCACTAGCTAATTTATAATTATCCTCATTTACGGGCTGCTGTGCAACAGGAATATAAATTTCCATTGGATCAATTTCAGCATTAAACTTCATCCAGTTTCGGGAAAGCATTTCACAACCATGAATAATGCGTGAAGTTCCATCAAAGCTTAGGTGTTGCTTTGTTGCCTCCAGTTTTACATTTCCTGTAAATTCGAAATAAGGACTTAATTTAAAGGCTATTGCATCTTCAATGATACCTTCGGCAGAAGTTTGGCCAGTAGTATCAGGCGAAATTTCATTAAAATGGATAGTTTGAATAACCTTATTCTCATCTACATAATCGTAATCACCAGAAGCTGTATATTTTCGCTTTCCCTCAACATTTACTGTAGAATTGTAAAGGGTATGGTACTGAGTAATGTAATTTGCTTTTATTTTAGCGTTTTCCAATGTTCGCATTTTAGCTTTTTTCTCAACTACAACCTCTCCATCTCCTGGATAAATCATGGCATCAGCTACATTAAAATATTTAACCTGTGAGGAGTAAATTACATTTTCCTTTAAATCGTACCTAGTTTTAGGTGAAAAATAAGACAAAGAATCCTGTTTTGGGTGAATGGAAATAAATTGTGATCCTGTTAAATCCAAATCACTACTTCCTGGGTCATTTGCCTGGCTTTTGCCTCCGGTTAATTCGATATCATTTTTATCCATTAACCATGTAAACTGATCCATAAAACACACGTACTGGTTGGAAGGGAATTCCATTAAAGATCCACCTCCATTTGAAATAAACTTAGCTTTCCTTTCAGCAAAATTTACATGTGCATTTACATTAATTGTTTTAAGAGCGAACTCAGCGGAAGATAAGCTGGCTAATCTAAAATCAGCCGTGTCAGAGAAAAATTCATTGAATTTATATTTATATTCTTTTGCATCCATTTCAGCATTGTTAAAAGTCATTAAACCCTCGCCTGTAAGACCTGAGGGTTCAAGAAACAATTTACCATGAGATTCTGCCTGACCATTAAACATTACAAGAGGATTGTTTCGCTTTTCTACTTCCATTATATCTTTAAAAGGCATAAAATGCATATAAGCCCCGGCGGCGGCAACTGCTGGATATTCCACTCCGCTATTTCTCTCAGCAATAGTATATTGGTTCATTAAAGCATTGGTAGAATCAGGATAAAATATAAAATTATTCGAATGAGCCTTGGAGGTTATGTAATTCAATGTTCCGTCTCCTTTTAATCCCTCATGACTCATTTTAATGTCATTTTCGAAAACAGCCTTATTTCCATAAACAGGATACCCTCCCGGAGGTGCTTTTCTAATAAAACCTAGAGAATAATCTGCTTGTAGAGTTAAATCTTCCTGAAAATCAGGGAAAATTCCTGCTGAAACAAAAAGACCTTTAAATCTAAGGGATGCATTTTCAAATGAGTTAAGGCTGTCAATAGTAAAAGGGTCTACCTTAAAATAAAATTTCTCCTTATTGTACGCTCCCATTTGTATGGATGGACTGTTATAATAAACAAAAGACTCTTTACGACTGTTTAAAACAGGATAATTTGCAAGTGATTTCAACCCTGATTTATTTTTTGGACCATCAATAAGTAAATCTCCCTGTATATCTTCAATTACAGTTTTCACTCTTATCATTGGCTGTCTACCGTATTCATCTTTTTGTCCAACTTTTACTTTAATACTTAAAGAATCAACTGCAATAAGATTAATTTTAAAGGTTTCATATTCAAAGGAAAATTGCTTTCCGTAAAAATCGAAAAGTCCAGCATTAACAACACCTCCAAAAATAAAATCACGGTTTTTCTTTAATGTTATTTCTCTTTTTGAGGGTTGAATAAATACATTTTGTGAATCACTTAGAAAAATCTGACTAACTCCTCTTATGGTAAGATCGTAGTTTAAAAGATTCAGTGTAGCATTGGCTTTTCCCGATATATCTGAATTAAATTCAATTACATCGTAATCCCTCTTTTCGGCATTTGCATCCAGATACCAAAAAAGCTTGTCCTTTATAATTACAAGTTGTCTTTCAATATCATATTGCAAGAAACCTTGATTGGCAAGGTTTAGCAGCATAGGTGAGACTTGGCTCATTGGAAGGCGCATGTGGCTTACTATGTCCTCAGCCATTATTTCTCTTGATTGGAATTTTTTAGAAACTTCCCTAATTAACACCAGTGGATGAACAGCATCCATACCCAGTATTTTTTGATAAAGACTATAGGAGTAATAATTGGAAGATTCAAAACGAGCATAGGTTTGAGTACTTCCTTTTATAACCCCCATATTCATTAGAGGTTCATCAATTTTCCAGTTTATTACCTCAACATCCATATCTATACTATGAAATGTATTGAAATACGGACTTTTAGCAATTCCTTTATCATCACGGTATAGTACCAGTTCCCTCTCCTTTGTTAAAAGTTTCATATTTAGACCGGGATGGAAAATGGAATCGTTTTCAAGAAAAACGGTTATGGAGGCACGGTCAGAGGTAATTCTTTCTTGTCGAATTACAAATACTTTTGATTCTGCTACCAAAAAAGGATTGTCATTTCGATAGAAAATTAGCATTGCATTTTCCTGGTCACTACCCATACCAATAAATTTGGGACCCACCATGGAAAATCCACCATCATAATTAACGCCATCAATAATATTTTTTATTAAAAACCTCTTGTGGTAAGAATCAAAACGCGGATAGGTTGCGTTATTTTCGTTAACATTTGCTTTAACTTTATCTTGAAGTTTGCCTAAAATCGGTTTAGAAAAATATTGACTATTATAAAATGATACAGAATCAGCAGTATAAGCTGCTGTTTTTAATCCAATTTCATATTTATTTAATTCTGCATGAATTTCGTTTTCAGGAAAACCTGCCCTAACCCAATTAACCTTTCCTCCTTTTCCAATCCATTTATCTTCCAAGGGGTATAAAATACCTGAAGTTCCATAAATAACGGTGCTATCATCCTTTGATTCGCATTTAAGATTAAGTGAAGGAAAAACAACATAAGGCAAACTATCGTATTCGAAAATATAATTGTTATTGTCTGAATACCATGTAACATTGGATGTTTTGTAAATTATATTGGATGAAAATATATTTTCGCTAAAGGCAAGAAAATCAACGAAACGCTTGCTGGTTGATTTTTCAATTATCTTCTCAAGGCTTCTCTGCCAGGCTTCAAAACTTTCAACTGATTGTTTAGCATCGAGAAAATTTATCATTGTTGAGAGGTAATTTTTAAAATCGGGAAAAGGCTTCATCCTCTTCTTAAGCATAATATTGCAGGTTTTGTAAATTACCTGCTTATCAGCTTCTGAAAAACGACCGGAGTAAAAAACAGGAATAAATTCCTTTAACATGAATTCCTCTCCCTCTTTTTTTCTAGCTGAAATAAAAAAATCTGATAACTCTGATACAAAAGTTATAGAGTCAGGGGTAAAGCTCTTGAGGTTTTGAGCATTAACATGTGTCCCAAACAAAGCAAAAAAAGAAAAAAGCGGAAAAATAAATTTCAGAAATTTCATAATTGGCAACTAATTTACTGTAAAATGCAGAATTGACCAATTATTTTTTATTGTTTCTTTACGAAATTTTAAACCAAGAAATTCTGATTTTGCTTTAATTTCAGGGGTATCAGTGGTAAAAAAACCACTCATTAATAAATTCCCATCTTTTTCCAGGGATTGATAATAAACAGGAAGGTCATTTAATAAAATATTCTTATTGATATTGGCCAGGATGGTATTAAATTTCAGCCCTTTAAGAAGTTCTGCATTTCCCATAGTTACCTGAATTTCATTGCAATCATTAATTTGAATATTTTCACATGTATTAGTATAAGCCCATTGATCATTGTCAATTGCTGTAACTTTTTTCGCACCCATTTTTGCAGCAAGAATTGCCAGTACGCCTGTTCCACATCCCATGTCGAGTACATTTTTATCTTTTATTCCAGAAAAATCCATAGAAAGCATTGTCTGGGCCATAAGGGTAGTGGTTTCATGATGACCTGTTCCAAAAGACATTTTAGGTTCTATGATAATTTCATAGGTTATATCCTTGGAGGGTTCATGAAAAGGTGCCCTTATTAAACATTGTTTACTTACTTTAACCGGTTCAAAATTTTTTTCCCATTCAATATTCCAATTTTGAGAGGGTATATTGCGGCAGGAATAGGATATTTTAAAAGTAGGGTTTTTAAACAATGCGTTTTCCAGAATTTTATTTTCAGAAAAAAGATTTTCAGGAATATATGCACATGTTCCTTGTTCTGTTTCTACAAAAGAATCGAAACCAATGTCGCACAAACTTGTAATTAAAATATCGGTTGCAGGTTGTTTGGGTTGAATGATAAATTCTACTTCTATGTATTCCATTAATATGAATTAATTATAGTGTAAAAATCTTCTGGTTTTAATGAAGCACCGCCAATTAATCCCCCATCAACATCAGCATTTGCAAACAGTTCTTTGGCATTAGTAGGATTACAGCTTCCGCCATAGAGAATGGTCAAATTCTCAGCAGCAATACTGCCAAATTTCAAAGCAATTATTTTACGTATATGAGTATGCATATCTTGTGCCTGCTGCGCACTTGCAGACAGGCCGGTGCCAATTGCCCAAACAGGTTCATAAGCAATAATAAGCTGCATGAATTGTTCAGCGCTTAGATGGAAAAGTGCCGATTCAATTTGTTGAGAAACAGTTTGAAAAAACATTCCGGATTCCCTTTCTTTTAAAGATTCACCACAACAAAAAATAGGTTTCAAGTCGTTTTCAAGGGCTTGATTTATTTTTTGAGCAAGTTCACTATCCTTTTCGTTAAAATATTCCCTGCGCTCAGAATGGCCTAAAATAACATATTCTGCCCCTGCCGATTTCACCATTGATGCAGCTATTTCTCCGGTATAAGCACCTGATTTTTTGGAGGAACAATTTTGTGCCGCAAGGAAAATATCTTGAGCGTTTTTTACTAATTCACTAAATCTGGCAAGATGAGTAAAGGGAGGGGCTATAATAACCAAATCCGCTGAATTAATGGCTTTTGAATTTTTATTTTTCTCCAATACTTCCTTTAAAAGAAGAATTCCTTCATCAAGAGTGGTATTCATTTTCCAATTTCCAGCAACAATCTTTTTACGCATCCCTTTTTAATATTAAAGATAATGTTTTTTCTTTCTCTGTAAAGATCAATGAAAAAAACAAAGCACTATTTCACTCTAACCCTCGGATCGAGAATACCATAAACAATATCAACAATAACATTTATCACAACAAAAAAAGTGGCAATAACAAGTACAGTTCCCATTACAACAGGGAAATCATATTTATCCAGGGCGCTAAAAACTTCTGAACCTATACCTTTCCATCCAAAAACCCATTCAACAAAAACTGCACCTGCCATTAAACTGGCAAACATCCCAGAAACTGTTGTAACAACGGGATTCAAAGCATTTTTCAGGGCATGTTTAAAAATAACGGTATAATAGCCTAAACCTTTAGCCTTTGCAGTTCTAATATAATCCTGGGTAAGCACATCAAGAAGAGAGCTTCGGGTAAGTTGTATTATTATTGCCAGGGGTCTTATTCCTAGGGTTAGTGCGGGTAAAATCAAATTTTTGAATTCCAGGAATTCTCCATCTCCATAATCATCCATTGTATATAGACTTCCAACCATATTTAAACCGGTATAATCGCTTAAAATATGACCAAATACCCAGGCAATAATTAATCCCATAAAAAAAGAAGGGGCAGCCATCCCTAATACTGCAAATACTAGAGATGAATTGTCAAATAAACTGTTTTGTTTTATAGCTGAAAAAACGCCAAGTATTACCCCTACCACAGTGGCAAAAAGCATTGAGGCAAAGGCAAGAACAGCGGTTTCAGGCATTGTCTCGTATATAATATCTGATACCAGTCTTTTAGATTGATAAGACCGCCTTAAGTAGGGGTACTTTAAAACAAGAACCTTGGTGGATGAAACTGAAAACAACAGTTTATGTGAATACTTTTCATCATCTAAAAACAGGTGATGTTCTTTATTTTGTGTTTCGTGAATTGACAAAAACGATAAATCATTGATATACATTAAAAACTGTACAGGTAAGGATTTATCTCTTCCAAGATCTTTGTTTATGGCCTTAATAGAGGCTTCATCAGCTCTTTGTCCAAGCATCATCCTGGCAGGATCGCCAGGTAAAACATTAAACAGTAAAAAAACAACGGTGATTACTCCAACTAAAACAAGGAAACCGTAAGCAAATCGCTTTAATATAAATTTTGTCACTACGCCTGAATGTATTATTTTAAATGCTCAGATTCTATCTTCTCGAAATTAGGAATATCATTGTAATGCCACATGTTTACAACTACTCCTTGCTTTAACAATACCAAACCAGGATTGGAACGAATAATTGTTTTTAATGTAATTTCATCTGTGCTGTAATAATCAAATGATGATTGGGCCTCGTGACGCAATTCTTCAATGGAATTCTCAGATGATGCAGACAAACCGATTACATATGCTCCACTCGAATTTGCTTTTTCAGCAAACGCGGAGAATTTTTTGTGTGCCTCTATATCTGATTTTTTTATGTCATAAGAGATAAACATGAAAACATAGCCAGGGTCATTTAAAATATCTTCTGTATAATCATACCCGTCAAATCCAAGAATTTTAAAATCCTTTATTTTTGCCTCATCACCCTTTTGCACGAGTTTATTTTGAGTATCCTGCCATTCCCATTCAGGTAATTCCCATATTTTACTATCCATATACTCTTGCTGAAGCATTTGTTTTACTTCACCTGTATTGGAATTTTTATAAACCAGCTTAGTTTCATACACATCAGGTACTGCTCCAACAGGTAATTTCATTTGTTCTGGAATGCTCTTTCCAATTGCATAGGGCCTAAAATCCTTAACAGGCAAATGCCAAAGACAATAAAAAGCAAAGAATAGGGAAAGGGCGGTTGTTATACCAACTGAAATGTAATCTGGTTTAATTTGATTATTGAATACCGAGGTAATTTTATTCCTTCTAATAAAGATGATGGTAATAAAAAACAAAAGGATAATATCCTTACTAAAGGATTCCCAGGGAGTTAATTTCACGGCATCTCCAAAACATCCACAATCAGTAACTTTATTAAAGTATGCAGAATAAAAAGTAAGGAAAGTGAAAAAGACAATAAGTCCCAAAAGTGACCATGCAACAGGTTTCATTTTTGTGCCCAGCAAAGTTGCAACCCCTAGAATAACCTCTGAAACAGAAATAAAAATGGAAAGGGCCAAAGCATAAGTATGCATCCAATCCATTCCAAAAACATCAAAATACTCTTCAAGTTTATAGGAAAATCCCAAGGGATCATTGGCTTTTATCAAGCCTGAAACAATAAATAAAACACCAACTAAAATCCTTGACAATATTACCAGATACTTCATTTTCTATATCAATTTAATTTTTTTTCTCTTTGAATAAACCTCTTTTAAGCGGTTATTATTACTTAAACAATACATTAAAAGTTCAAAAACTATATTAGAACTGTAAATCTAAACTATTTAACAATTTTTTAACTTTTAGTTTCTTCCAATTTAATGAGGGCAAAAATAGCATAATTAATCATATCATAATAGTTAGCATCAATGCCCTCAGAGATAATTGTTGTCCCTTTGTTGTCTTCTATTTGTTTTGTCCTTAAAATTTTCATTAAAATCAGGTCTGTTAAGGAGTTTATACGCATATCTCTCCAAGCCTCACCATAATCATGATTTTTATTTAACATTAAAGATTTAGCATTGTTAGCAAATTTTTCATACAATACTTCTGCTTGATTCAAAGGTAAATCCAGGTCTTTAGAGGTGCCGAGTTCGAGTTGTATTAAACCAATTATTGCATAATTAACAATTCCAATGTATTCTGGTTTAATTCCTTCATCCACTTTTTGAACCCCATTTTCTTCTATATTTCTGATTCTTTGAGCCTTAATGAAAATCTGGTCAGTAATAGAGGCTGTTCTTAGAATTCTCCATGCACTTGCATAGTCTTTCATTTTATTAATAAAAATATCTTTGCATATATTTAATGCAAAATCATATTGAGCTGTTGTGTTACTCATTTTTAAAATACCTTTAAAATAAATGGAGGCGAAAGATACATTTTTTTACAGAAATAGCACTATTAACTGTGCAGGTAAACTTTTATCCCTGGACAAGTCTTTGGTAATGGGAATATTAAATGTAAGTCCCGATTCCTTCTATGATGGGCCAAATCATTCTGGAATAGAACAAATATTAAAGCGTGCAAAAAATATTTTGGAAGATGGCGGAGATATTATCGATGTTGGAGGTGAATCCACAAGGCCCGGTTCTTTGCCTATTCCTGTTCAAGATGAATTGAAAATAATAATTCCTGCAATCAAAGCAATTAAAGAAAATTTTCCTCATGCAATTATATCAATTGATACTTCGAAAGCGCAAGTGGCGGAAAAGGCTGTTCAGGCAGGTGCTGCTATAATTAATGACATTTCAGGTGGAAACTTTGACAAGGCAATGTTCAGCACCGTGGCAGCGTTAAAAGTACCATACATTCTTATGCATTTAAAGGGCAAGCCTGAAACAATGCAACAGAATCCTTTTTATGAAGATGTGGTTAAGGAAGTAATGTTATATTTTTCAGAAAAAATTTCTGAATTGCGGGAAATGGGAGTTAACGACATTATTCTTGATCCTGGTTTTGGATTTGGGAAAAACACAAGCCATAATTACACTTTACTAAATCGGCTTGATGATTTTAAAATTTTCAATCTGCCGATTTTGGCAGGATTTTCAAGAAAAAGAATGATAAATGAAATATTAGAAACTACTCCTCATGAGGCTCTTAACGGAACCACTGTACTAAATACGCTGGCACTTACAAAGGGAGTAAATTTTTTAAGGGTTCATGATGTAAAAGAAGCAGTAGAAGCTGTTAAAATTATTACATTTGCTCAAAGACAATCAAACAATGCTTATTAATTTTTTTATTACATTAAGGTGGTTGGATTTTCTGGATATCCTGTTGGTTGCTTTTTTAATTTACCAGCTTTACAGGTTAGTTAAGGGAACTGTTGCCATCAATATTTTTATAGGGATATTGTCCTTTTACATGCTATGGTTACTGGTAAGGGCCCTAAACATGCAGCTACTTGGCAGTATTTTGGGACAATTTATCGGCCTTGGTGCCATTACACTGATTATTGTTTTTCAACAAGAGTTAAGAAGGTTTTTGTTGATGATAGGTACCACCGGATTTTTTAACAAAGGGAAATTCAAAAAGAACCTTTTTGAATTCAACTGGGGAGTAAAAAAGCCAATGTTAGTTGATGTGAATACTGTTGTAAAAGCTTGTTCAGAAATGGCTGAAACAAAGACTGGTGCTTTAATAATTATAGCAACGCGTTCGGAACTCAAGTTTTTTGCCAATACCGGAGACTATATAGATGCAGTTGTTTCCAAGAGATTAATTGAAAGTATTTTTTTTAAAAATAATCCCATGCACGATGGGGCAATAATTATTTCAGGAAATAGAATAAAAGCCACGCGTTGTGTACTACCAGTAACCGAGAACCCTGACTTTCCGCACCATTTGGGAATGCGCCACAGAGCTGCGGTTGGAATCACTGAGGCTTCTGATGCTATCGCAATTATTGTTTCCGAACAAACCGGTGGACTTTCTTTTGCAAAAGGAGGTGAATTGTCAATTAATTTGAAATCAGACAAACTTAAGGAGCTTTTAAATAAGGAATTTAATTGAGCAGTGCTTTAATGCTAAACACCTTCTAAAGGTAGAAACCATTAGGCAATTAAAACCTAAGCACGGAATCACAACTAAAAAAGAAAAAAATTGTATTTGAATTAACGACTTGGCCCTAATTCTACCACTCTTAAGTCTTTAATTTTTTTACCCTCGATATTAAACAATAAAAGTGTTTTTATTTGGTGAAAACCATGAATTCCACATGCTCCGGGGTTCATGTGTAGCAAATTCAACTGCTTATCATTTATCACCTTCAATATATGTGAATGACCGCAAATAAATAAATCAGGAGTATTTTTTTCAAGTAATAGTTTAATGTCAGGATTGTACCTACCGGGATAACCACCAATATGTGTAATTAAAACATCTACTTGTTCGCAAAAAAAACGTTGAATTAACGGGCATTCCTTCCTTACATCCTGTCCATCTATGTTTCCGTAAACTGCCCTAAGGGTTTTTATTTTTTTAAGTCGCTCAATAATATCAATTGTTCCTACATCCCCTGCATGCCAGATTTCATCAACTTGCTCTAAATGCTTAAAAATAGAAGGATCTAGATAATTGTGGGTATCGGAAATTAAGGCTATTTTTTTCAAAATAAGATCCTATTAAATCTTTTCCATAGCATCTGATTTCACCCAACCCATGCTGCCATTGGGAATGCTAATTTTTTTCCAATCTGATAGTTCATCAAGAACTTGCACCTTAGCACCTTCATGAATTAGAAAAAGTTTGGTTCCGCTATTATGGGGAGCACTTCGAACAGTTAAACTAGGCGAAAAAACAATTGCATATGCCTGGTTATTCAAGAAGTTTTTTTGCTGATTGCCAAATACAAAAAACAAAATTGAAACAGCAAATAAAAATACTCCACAAAAAAATCCAGCTTTTTTCAATAGTGTATTATTAGCAATTACAAATCCTACAAACATTAACATAGCAATGAACATTGCCTGAATAGCCAACCAGCCCCAATCATCTGCTTTTTTTGAGAACAGCAAATTTTTCCACCATTTTACCACATTAAGTTCTGGAAGAGGTTCAATTTTATCAACTATTTTTTGATTTGAAAGTTTTAAGTTAATGATAGCATCCTCGCTGGCAGGGTTAAGTTTCAAGGCTTTTTCATAAAATAAAATAGCCAAAGGAATTTCTCCTGATTTATAATATGCATTACCCAAGTTAAAATAAAGTGCCTCATTCTGGTATCCTTGGTTTACAATTTCCTTGTATTTTTTATATGCTAAATTAAAATCTCCCTCAGAATAGGCTTTGTTAGCCTGTTCAAACAATTCATCGGGTTTTAGATCTGTTAAACCAGTGATTGATGTTGAAGCTGAAACAAATGTGATTGAAAAAACAAAAATTAAAAACAGCAGTTTTTTTATTCTCATAGCCTTTATTTTCATTTTAATTCTCCTTCCAATTTTGCAATCACCTCTGTTGTATCTGAATAAACAGTTTTAACTGAAATATCAGTTACGGGCGCAAACCTTGCCATTTCACAAAGATCTATTGTTAGGGCAACCTTGTCAATTATGGGTTCCGAAATATTTTTGTTTTTTAAATGCAGTGTTATATTATCCTTATTTAACATTGTTACTGGCATATTAAACTTATCACCAAAATAACCATAAAGTGCTTTGAAAATTTCATTGTAAAACTGGGATTCATTATTTGTTTCAAGATGTTTTTTGGCCAATTCTAAACGCTTTATTGCAATTTTCGTGGCTTTCTTGGATTTCACAAGCACCAGGTTGCTATTCACTTTTACATACCTTTTCCTGGCAATAATAAAACCAACAAAGAGGAAAATTGGAAGTGCAAGTAAAATATAGAAAAAAGAGGATCCAAAAAAGAAACTTCCCTTAAAAGTAAATTCAGGAGTATGTGTATTTATGTACCTGATATCGTTACCTACAGTTTTTATATCTTCTTGTCTTTTACCAGATACTATTATTCCCCCATCATCCTCTTTTGCAGCTTTTTCAACTTGAATTTCAAAAGGCCCAGTTGTAAGCGTTTTGTATGATTTTAAAACCGGGTCGAAATAACTGAATTGTATTGGTTCAATAGTAAAGGTTCCAGAATGGCGGGGAATCATTAAAAATTCGAAGGATTTTGTCCCTGAAACACCGGAGGAAGAAATTGATGTTTTATCTTTTAATTGTGGATCATAAACCTCAACATCAACAGGAAATACAGGAGCAGGAGTTTCCATTAATGGTAAATTACCTTTACCAGAAATGTTCAAAAAAAGGTTTACTGCTTCATGCGCTCTAACCTTATTCTTATCCAAACGGGCTTCAACTGAAAATTTCCCTACCGCTCCTTTAAAATCAATTGGCTTTCCATTTTCAGGAAGTGGAAGCACTTGAATATTAAGAAGCTTACTTGAAACGGTATATTTAGCATCCTCGAAGGTACCAAAAAACTGATCAAATACAGATTGGCTACGTTTGTTGGAACGGGAACGAACAATACAATCAAGGGATAAAGGATCGATTTCAAGAGTTCCGCTACGTTGTGCAAATAATACAAACTTTCTAATTTCTGCAACATTATAGCTAACACCATCAAGTACCTCAGCTTGAAAGTGGATATTTCCTCCATTGTTATCTTCAATTAACTCTGACCAAAAACCATTTAAAGCAGGTAATTTATTAAAACCAAGATTTACAAGATTTACACGATGGTATAATTTAAAACTAAGAATAACCTGTTCTCCAACAAAAGGATTTGTTTTATCCACTGAAACTTTTAAAAAGAGATTTTTACTTAAATCCTCCTCCGTAATTTGCTGTTGTTGTTGCTGCTGTTGTTGTTGCCTTGCATTTTGTTGTTGCAATTGCTGTTGTTGTTGCTGTTGGGCACTTGGTTTTACTACTTCAATGGTAAGTGCATTGCTTTGAAGGAGCTGATTGTTTGATTTTATTGTAGCAGGAGGAATGTTAAAAACGCCTTCTTTACTTGCTAAAAGAACAAAAGAAAAGGAATGTTTTTGAGAAACTGCCCCATTAATCCATTGCGTACTAGTGGATTGATTTGGTCCTCCAACAATCCTGAAATCAGTAAATTGTGGTGGCCTAAATTCTGAACCATGAGCATCAATGGTAAAGGATACAGTAATTGTTTCACCTACAGCAACTTTAGCCCTGCTTGTTGTTGCAGTGAATTCGGTTGCAAATAAAATGTTAGTCAGAAAACAACTAAATAGTATAAAAAAAAGCTTCATTTAAAATAATTTCCTTTAAACTGAATAAAAATTGCATTTAAAATAGTTAAAGCATTACCAATCTTTCTCAATATCAACTCCTACAGTTGTTTTTTGTTTTTTAAGTTTTTCCTGGATATTTTTATCTTCTCTTTCCATAGCTTCTAAAAGTCTTTGGGCTTCCTCCCTTGACATTTGATCTTTAGGTTTTTGCGGTTCCTTTTGTTGATCCTTCTGGTCCTGGTTTTTTTTGTCTTCTTTTTTTTCTTCTTTCTTGTCTTTTTTCTCTTCCTCTTTTTTGTCTTCTTTTTTGTCTTCTTTTTTGTCCTCTTTTTTGTCTTCGTTTTTATTCTCCTGCTCTTGTTGTTGCTTTAATTTTTGCATTGCATAAGCCAAATTATACCTTGCCTGATCATCATCCGGTTGATTTCTTAAAGCATTTTTATATGCATCAATACTTTCCTCGTATTTCTCGGCCTTTAAAAGCGAGTTGCCAAGGTTATGAAATGCTTTGGCCTTAATTGGTTTATCTGGTGCTGTTTGTGTAAGGGTTTTAAATTGAGCTGCTGCTTCTTCGTATTTTTCTTGCTTATAAAGGGAATTTCCCAGGTTAAAGGCTCCATTAAAGGAATTATTGTTCTCATCCACAGCACGTAAATAATTGGTTTGAGCTTCTGAAAATTCTCCTTTTTCGTATTGCTTGTTACCTTCGCGGATAAGCTTGTTCTCCTTTTGGGCATAAGCCTTTAACGAAAATAAAAGGGCCAGGATTATATAAAATAGTGTTCTCATTTTTTACCAAACAAATTTATTTTACCATACCATTTGCTTTTTCTTTCTGGTAATAAAAAGTCCAGAGTGAACAGCAATAAAGCTAAAGCAATGAAATACTGGAACTGATCTTCATAATCACTAAAAAGTGAAGATTCATATTCCTGCTTATCCATTTTATTAATTTCATCCAAAATAAGTGATAATCCTGCTTGTGAATTTGTGGCCCTCACATAAATTCCATTTGCTTCCTGAGCAATTTGTTGTAAGGTAGTCTCATCAAGACTTGTAACCACTGTATTTCCTTCCTTATCCATTCTAAAACCTGCCGGTTTCCCATTTCTATAAATTGGAATTGGTGCACCTTTTGGCGAACCAAAACCCACAGTATGTATCACTACTCCTTTTTTTGTAGCTTCTTTGGCTAATTCCAAGGGATCATCCTGATGGTCTTCTCCATCGCTAATTACAACTATAACCCTGCTTTTGTTTTTCACTTCATCTGTTATTTCACCAAATGAACGTAAAGAAAGATCAATGGCATTGCCAATTGCTGTTCCCTGTGTAGGAATTATTTCAGTATTTATGGTATTAATGAACATTTTTGCAGCCCCATAATCAGTTGTAATTGGAAGCTGAACATAAGCTTCTCCTGCAAAAACAACAATTCCTATCCTATCGCCCTTTAAATCATCAATTAGTTGTAACAGTGCTCTTTTAGCCCTTTCAAGACGGTTGGGAGAAAGATCTTCAGCCAACATGCTATTAGAAATATCCAGGGCAACAACCAAATCAACTCCTTCCCGTTTTACCTCTTCCATTTTAGAACCAGTTTGTGGGGCAGCAATGGCAAGAATTAAAAGCACGAGCCCTGACAATTGAAGGAATGTTTTCCAGTTGGCTCTAAAAGGGGAAATAGCAGGCATTAATTGGGATATTACTGCTAGATCACCAAAAGCAGAGAACGATTTTTTCTTCCACCTCAACATCAGCCAATAAATAATCAGCAGCAATGGAATAAGCAATAGGGCATATAAATATTCTATGTTAGCGAACTTTACCATTATGGGATGCTTCTGAATAAAGTGTTTCTAAATAAAAATTCAAACATTAAAAGTAAACCGGCCATTAATACAAGGGGGAAGAAACTTTCTGTTTTTTTTCTGTATTCAACCACATCAATTTTTGATTTTTCAAGTAAATCAATTTCCCGGTATATTTCCTTGAGGCTTTGATTATCCGTAGCCCTGTAATATTTACCACCAGTAATGGCTGCAATTTTTGTAAGGGTTGGCTCATCCACGTCTGTTTCTTCGTATTGGTATTGAATGCCAAAAGGAGTTTTAACAGGGAAAGGTGCTTTCCCTTTGGTTCCAATTCCAACAGTATAAACCCTGACTCCAAATTCACGTGCAATTTCACCCGCAGTAATTGGAGCAACGGCTCCAACATTATTCACTCCATCAGTTAATAAAATGACAACTTTACTGGTTGCTTCACTTTCTTTTAACCTGTTTACGGCACTTGCAAGTCCCATTCCTATTGCAGTTCCATCTTTTATCATTCCATTTTGAACTTCCATCATCAGATTTTTTACAACTGCATGATCCGTAGTTAAGGGGCATTGAGTAAAACTTTCTCCACTAAAAATAGTAAGACCCAACCTGTCATTTTTTCTTCCGGAAATAAAATCTACGGCAATTTTTTTAGCGGCCTCAAGCCGGTTTGGTTTAAAATCCTCAGCCATCATACTACCAGAAACGTCCAGTGAAATAATTATATCAATTCCTTCCGCAGTTGCATTTTTCCAACTTGACCTTGTTTGCGGCCTGGCAAGTGCGATAATAAGTAGGATAACAGCTGCCAGTCGTAAAACAAATAAACTATGCCGAAACATTACTTTATAATCTCTCTTTATTGCCTTGAGCTTACTAATGCCAGAAATCTTAATTTCTGCAGTACTCCTTGTATTTTTAAACCAGTACCAGGTAATTACTATAGGAATTACGAGCAATAGGTATAAAAATTCGGGATTAGCCCAGTTTATATGATCAAACATTTGCAACATCTCCCTCACTTTTATTTAAAATTATTTCTTCCAAAATAGCTGTAGACTTAACAAATTCAACAGCATTAGCATGGCTTAAGTCATTCTCAGAAGGCAAGGGTTGTGTTTTTGCAAATTTTACAAGATCTGCCAAAACAAGAACCTGCTCGAGTTTAATTTTTGATTCGGTATTTATTGCGAGTGATCTGCAACTTATAATAATTTCTTCAGAGGTTTGTTCCAAAGCATTAATATTGTATCTGTTTTCAAGATAGATTCGGATAATTTCAGTAATGAGGGTATGGTAAAGTTTTGTTTTACCCTCTTGCCATAATTTTTTCTGTTTAAGTTCCTCCAGCTTTTCAAGAGCCAGTATGTGAGGCAATACCTCTGGGATTTTTTCTATTGTTGCTTCCTTTTTCTTTCTTTTTTTGAAATACAAGTATATCAAGACAAAGATAATTGCAAGCAACACTATGCCTATTATATATGGAAGGGCTTCTTTAAAGGTATAGGGTGCTTCCAAAGGAGGTTTAATATCTTTTATTGCTTGTGTTGTGTCAATTTGAATGGATTTTACTTCAAGCAATAATGCCTGGGTTTCGAAAATACGGGCACTATCGCCATTTTTTAAGAATCTCAAAGGAGGTATTACAAAAAAGCCAGTATCAAAGCAGGTTATTTGCAAATTTTGAGTTAAAGAGACTGTTTTTTGATCTTTTGAAAAAACAGTATCAATTTTTGAAACTTCAACAATTTCAATTTTATTTATGCTATCAGTTAAAACAGGCCATTGTACGAATTTCCCGTTTTGGTCAATTATACTGGCAGGTAAAAAAACTTTTATTTGCAAGGCAGCCTGAGCCCCTATTGCAATCCTGTTTGTATCTAATTTTGCAGTTGCAGTATAAACCTGGCCGAAAACATTATTTAACAGCAAGAGCGCTGTTACTAACAAAACTATATACTTTTTCAACTTTAAAAAAAATTCTTTTCGTTAGTACTTGTATTTTTATTTTTTCTCTTATCCTACTTTTACTTATCTTCCTGATTCCCGCTGTTTGAATAAATTCATCAAGGGTTGAATATAGGGTTTATGTGTACCAAGTTTTGTAAAATCCACTCCTGATCTTTTGAAAATTTCCTTCAATTTATTATCTTCCATTTGAGCAGCTATTGCATATTGTTTTCTTGTTTCACTGCGTGAGGTATCCACCCAAATCATTTCCCCGGTTTCAGCATCTTGCAGTCTAATCAATCCAACATTGGGAAGATGCCTTTCACGTTCGTCATAAATTTGAAGTGCTACAACATCATGTTTACGGTTTGCAATTTTCAATGCAGTTTCAAATCCTTCATCCATAAAATCAGAAATTACAAATGCAGTACTTCTTTTTTTAATTACATTGGTAAAGTATTTCAAAGCCATTGCAATATCTGTCTTTTTGTGTTCGGGATTAAAATCTATGAGTTCGCGAATTATCCTTAAAATGTGAGATCTGCCCTTTTTGGGAGGAATAAATTTTTCGATTTTATCACTAAAAAAAACAACACCAATGTTATCATTGTTTTGAATTGCCGAAAAAGCAAGTACAGCACAGAGTTCAGTTACAAGATCCTGTTTGAGTTGTTTCTGACTTCCAAATTCTCTTGAGCCACTAACATCAACAATGAGCATAACAGTAAGTTCTCTTTCCTCCTGAAACACTTTAATGTAAGGGGTTCTTAATCGGGCAGTCACATTCCAATCGATAGTTCGAATATCGTCTCCTGGTTGATATTCCCTAACTTCACTAAAGGTCATTCCCCTTCCCTTAAAGGCACTGTGGTATTCCCCGGAAAAAACCTGGCTACTGAGTCCTCTGGATTTAATTTCTATTTTTCTTACTTTTTTTAATAACTCCGTTGTTTCCATCTCAAATATTAATGCACCAGAACTAGTAAATTAATTTTTCTACTTCATCTAATCCCATTCTCATCAAACTATGGAACTTCAATTGTATTTAAAATCTCGGTTATAATGTCTTCAGAGCTAATATTTTCTGCCTCTGCCTCATAAGTTAAGCCAATTCTATGACGCAACACATCATGACAGATAGCTCGCACATCCTCGGGAATAACATAACCTCTGCGTTTTATAAAAGCATATGCCTTAGCTGCAAGAGCAAGGTTTATACTTGCCCTTGGGGATCCGCCATAAGAAATTAAGGGAGCAAATTTATCCAGTTTATATTCCTTAGGATTTCTGGTTGCAAAAACTATATCAATTATATATTTTTCAATTTTTTCATCCATATAAACTTCACGCACGGTTTTTCTTGCCTTTAAAATATCATCGGGATGTAAAAGCTTTCTTGCCTTTGGCATTCCATCAGGTGAAATATTAGCACGAACAATCTTTATTTCTTCTTCTTTTTTAGGATATCCCAAAACAACTTTTAACATAAAACGATCAACCTGGGCCTCTGGCAAAGGGTAAGTTCCCTCCTGTTCAATTGGATTTTGAGTTGCCAATACAAGGAAGGGCTCAGGAAGTTTATAGGTTTTGTCACTAATTGTCACCTGTCTTTCCTGCATGGCTTCAAGTAAAGCACTTTGTACCTTGGCAGGAGCACGATTAATTTCATCGGCAAGGATAAAATTGGCAAAAATAGGTCCTTTTCTTACAGTAAATTCTTCGTTTTTTTGATTGTAAATCATTGTTCCAATTACATCCGCAGGTAAAAGATCCGGAGTGAATTGTATTCTGGAAAAATCAGCCTGGATAATTGATGATAAGGTATTAATTGCAAGAGTTTTGGCTAAACCAGGAACACCTTCCAATAATATATGCCCATTAGAAAGCAATCCTATAAGCATTCTTTCAACCATATATTTCTGGCCAACGATCACCTTGTCCATTTCCATAGTAACAAGATCCACAAATGCACTTTCATGCTTTATTTTCTCATTTAATTCCCTTATATCTGTTGTAGCAGAATTGGAATTATTAACAATTATTTCTTGTTGGTTACTTATTTCTGAAGATTCGGTCATAAATTAATTTTTTTAGGGAGCATTTTTACAATTTTTGTGCCGTCAGATTCTAATAACGTAAAAAAAATAAGAAAATGACATTTTGGCAAAAATATCTTTAATTATCAGAAGAAAAAAATGATTTTTTTTCAGTTTTTTCTTCTGATGTCCGGTAAAAGTTTTTTAGATTCCTCGCTACGCTTGGAATGACAGGCATTTCAAAACATATTCCTCACTTTCAATGTCATTTCGAATGAACGCAGTGTAGTGAGGAATCTTTCCTATTTTACCGGACATTAATGATTTTTTTCTTTATGTTGACATAGAATTGATAAAAATTATACTGTTTCTATGCAGTTCTACCTTTGAATAGTCATGCTCAATATAAAATATATAAAACATGACTTTACCATTTGACAATTAAAATAACAAAATATCTACAAATGAAATAATCATATACAAACCCATATATATATAACATGACTATCCAGATTATTCGGAATTACAATTGAAACACGATTTATATACCTATGAAATAGCCATGCACGAACCGTTCACAAACGCTAATGAATATAACATGGCTATCCCGATAAATCGGGATGACTATTAAAAAACAAATTATATACATATGAAATAGCCATGCACCAAACGTGCGCAAACACTAATGAATATAACCTGGCGTCCCGATAAATCGGGATGACAACTAAAAAAACAAATGCTTTAGCATTCTTGAGTTCCTTAAAGAAAGGAAAAATTAAAAACGAATAAATTATCTACATATGAAATAGCCATGCACGAACCGTTCACAAACGCTAATGAATATAACATGGCTATCCCGATAAATCGGGATGACCTTAAAAAAACAAATTATATACATATGAAAATTTACTGTCAAAAAAATTCCAATCAATTATTATTTGCCGTACATTTAATGAAAATTTTATAGCTTCATGTATTTAAATTTCCATCGTTTTTTATTGTTTTTTGCTTTTTCTACATTTATTTATTCCTGTTCAAGCCCGATATTCACTCAAAGAAAATACTTTTTTGGGTCTTATAATGCCAATAATGTTACTTTATGTAACACAGAGGCTGGAAGTGAAGAAACAGCAAAAGAAAAAATCAAGCAAAAAGCAAATGCAGAAACAGAAAAAACACTGTTAGACCTTCAGGCAATAAAAACTAAGGAGCCTTTAATGGGATACAAGAAAGGCCTGGAGTTGGTTGCTTGCTTAAATTCAGAAACTGTTTTTAAAAATCTGCATAGTTCCACTGAAAATATTCATATAAAAGAGAAAAAAAAGTCTCAGGCAATAAACATGTATATCCATACAGATTCAAGTCCTGCTCTTGATTTTCTTCAAAAACCAAAAGAAAAGAATGCTTCTATAATGGATATATTAGAATTAACTTCATTCATGTTTATTTTTGCTTCCATAGTATTGCTTCTTTTTTCTAACATTCTTTGGGTTTTCTTTGGTGTTGCAGCCGTTGTCCTTTTTATTCTAGTGCAAATTATTTGGTAGTTTTCTTTCTTTCTTCTGTATTTTCATGCTTTTTAAACTTCAGGCTCCACATTCCGCGTAAATCCCCAATTTTATAGCCTGTGGCCTTATCTAGTGGATAATACTTATACAATTTTATTTCAGTAGCCAAATCAATTTCCTTTCCACTTTCTCCGTGGCATTTCAGGCAAGTATTATTTGCAACAAATATTGGTTTATAATAATAGACTGCATCTTCTCTTTTTTGAAGCTCATCCATTAATGGTTCTCCTTTAATATTACCAGCAGTATACTTTTCCAATTGTTCTTTTTCAAAATCATTGAAAGGCTCATTTTCACGGTTCCTGTTTTTTAGTGAAACACGCCTTATCATACAGGAATATTTTTGAGAAAGTGAATGGGTAAGTTCTATTATTTTTAAGTTGCAGAATTGAATGGCATATGCTTCTCCCTTTTCTTCAATGGCAGAATTTATGTTTTTCAATAAATTTGCCTGGATAACAAGTGTAATGGAATCTCCTAATCTTCTGTAATTATTTATTGATTCCTCTTCGGCTGCCAAAACGGCACTTCGCTCCCTATGGTCTAATAAACAACTGCTTACCGTTATTGAAAGGATTGATAAAATGCTAAACAACCTTACCATTATTTTTAAATTTTATACTAAATATACGCAATAAGTTTTACTGTTTTATGGGAAATAGGATCAATTTCTTTCACTGCTCTACTTTATTGTTTTCAGAGGCTTACGAGCAAACAATTTCTAACTTAGATAAAAACGCTAATTTGGAAAAAAGTGCTGGGCCAGTGGCAGGATACTTTTAGAATTATAGCCGAAATACTCTTTAATTTTCAGCAAATAATAAATTTTGCTGCCTGGTTTTCAACCGGTAAGATTAAACTTTGGCTTCCTTTATTTTTTCAAAAAGATCGGCAAATTGAAATTTACTTCCATCAAATAAGCCTTTATCACTTAATTTCAATTCAGGAATAACAAGCAGAGCCATAAAGGATAAAGTCATAAAGGGAGCTTTTAATACACTTCCCATTTCTTTTGCCAATTTATCAATTTCCGAATAATTTGCTGCTACAGTTAAATAAGGGGCATTGCTCATAATCCCAGCTATGGGCAAAGGAAGTATCCTTTCAGTAAGTCCTGAAACAAGAGAGATTCCTCCTTTTTCATGGATTATTAAATCAACCGCTCTACAAATGCTCTTATCGTCAGTACCAACTACAACAATATTATGACTATCATGAGCAACTGATGAGGCTATAGCTCCCATTTTAAATCCAAAACCATTTATAAAAGCAATACTAACCGGGCTATCCATATACCTGTTCACCACGCATATTTTTAAGATATCGTTTTTCGTATCAGATATTGCCTTGCCTTTTATTGTTTTTACAGAAGTATAAATACTTTCAGTAACTAGCTGTCCATCTACTGCCTTTATTACCCTTATTTTACCATCTTGGGAATCAATGGAATAATCTGTTGGCTTCTTTTTTTTGACATTAAAGTTATTTATAGGGTTTGCTTGAATGTGAGGAATGAATGAGTTTCCATTTTCAGCCAGAAGCTCCCCTTTTATATAAGTTCTTATATTGCTTAATTCCTCAAGATTATCAACTAGTATAAAATCAGCATCATCATTTTTTTGCAAAAGGCCAACATCAAGATTATAATGTTTTACAGGGTTTACACAGGCACATAACAATACATTCAATTTATCAAATCCAAGACCAAAGGCTTTTTTAACAAGTTCATTGATATGCCCTTTAATTAATTCATCGGGATGCTTGTCATCACTGCAAAACATTATTTTTTCATAATATTTTTCAATCAATGGAGAAAGTGCATCAAAATTTCTTGCCGCTGAGCCCTCCCGAATTAACAATTTCATACCTAAATTCAATTTCTCCAACCCTTCTTCATAGGTAAAACTCTCATGATCGGTTGAAATTCCTGCTGCCACATATTTTTTCAGATTTTCACCACTTAAACCAGGTGCATGTCCATCAACTAGCTTATTTTTATCTAAAGCAGCACTGATTTTGGCAAGCATTTGTTCATCTCCATTAATTACCGCAGGATAATTCATAACCTCTGCTAAATATTTAATCTCATCTTTTTCCAAAAGATACTTTATGTCCTGAACAGAAATGACCTCACCTGCAGTTTCGTATTCAGTAGCAGGAACGCATGAGGGGGCTCCGAAATTAAATTTAAATGGAACACTGGCAGCACTTTCAATCATGTATTCCACACCTTTTACTCCCATTACATTTCCTATTTCATGCGGGTCGGAAACAGTTGCTACTGTACCATGAATAACTGCAATTCTGGCAAACTCTGCTGGCACAAGCATTGAACTTTCAATGTGTATATGAGAATCAACAAAGCCAGGTAAAATGTAACCTGTTTGCGGTTGGTTAAGTTTTTCAATTTCTTTTATTTTCCCATTGTTCACTGTAATTTTACCAGGAAAAATCTTCCTGTTCACAACGTCTACAATGTTTCCACTTATTGAAAAAATTTTATCCATAGCTTTAATGCTTTTGAATCTAAAATTAAGAAAAAAAAAGGCCTATTTGCATTATTAATATTTTCCGATAACTTTGTTACTTATTATTAATTAATTTTTTTTACAATGGCAACAGGAAAAGTAAAATTTTACAATGAAACTAAAGGATTTGGATTTATTGTAGCAGATGATACAAATGAGGAAATATTTGTGCACGCTTCAGGACTTTTAGATGAAATTCGTCAAAATGATGAAGTATCTTTTGATATTACAGAGGGAAAAAAGGGTGTTAACGCGATTAATGTTAAAAGGGTTTAAACCTAAAAATTAGTCTTTTTATCCTTAATGTAAAACAAACCAGCTCAAAAAGTTGGTTTGTTTTTTATTTATTCGAACAAAGAAAAAACAGTTTTTTCTATTCCAATGTAAAGTCCATCTGCTCTTAATTCAACAGGATAAGCACGTACATAATCACCTCCCCCTCCGGCTTGTCTGCCTGATACCAAATTAAATTCTAACTTATGCCAGGGACAAACTATATTTTCTCCTGAACAATGTCCTGAACTCAAAGATGCACCCTGGTGTGGGCAAATATCGTTTACCGCAAAATAACCAGTTTCTAATTTAATAAGACAAATGCTTTTGTTAGCTACGTGTACAGCAATGGGAATTTTTAATTCAGGTTCATTTAACTTTAAAAAATCAGCATCAAAAACTTTATACCAAATTATTTTCTTCCTGAATATCATTTTTTGAAGCAGATAAAAGAATAAGGATGCAAATTATAGCTTTCACATTGTAATTTCAAAACTTCCCCATTCAGTATAACATGGGTTGGAATTTAAAACACATTTTCACAATTAAAATTCTCAGGCCATTTTGCAGTTGTTTTTTTGTAAAAATCACAAATTACTTTATAATCCTTTTCTTTATCACCTGAAGGCATTAAAGCTGGGCCAATTCCAGCCACTTTGTTTTTATAATCAAGATAGCCAAGAACAATAGGCACTTGTGCCCCCAAAGCAACATGGTAAAAGCCACTTTTCCATTTATCAACCCTGCTTCTTGTTCCCTCTGGTGGTATCATTACAATTATCTCATCTTTGCTATTAATTAATTCTATCATGGCATCCACCATACTGTTGCTTTTTGATCGATCTACCGGAACTCCTCCAAGGCTTTCAAACATTCCTTTAAAAGGAAACCTGAATAATTCTTTCTTTGCCAAATATTTAACATCCAGGTTAAATTCTTCTAAGGCGCCAATGCCATAAACAAAATCCCAATTGCTTGTATGAGGAGCTGCTAATAACACACATTTTTTGGTTCCTAAGGGAAGTCCTCCCTGAATTTTCCAGCCGTGTTTCCGGAATATCCAGTTAAATAATTTTCGCATAATCCTATTCTTGGAGTGTTTCGGTGAAAAAATCGTTGGTGAAATTAACCAGATAAAGTTTTTCTGAAGCACGTGATACGGCAGTATAAAGCCATCTGATATATTCCCTGTTAATCATATCCTTTGTAAGATAGCCTTGTTCAACAAATACACAGGGCCATTGCCCGCCTTGTGATTTATGACAGGTTATGGCATAAGCAAACTTAACTTGCAAAGCGTTGAAAAAAGGGTCTTTTTTTAATTTTAAAAATCTTTCTCTTTTGTTGGTAATATGCATATAATCCTCCATTACCTTTTCATAGAGTTGTTTATTCTCCGAGCTATTCAATGAAGGCGATTCTGAAGAAATGGTATTTAACAGAAGTTTTGCTTCAAACTCAGCTTCTTCAGGATAATCAGCCATACGTAATACCACATCGGCAAAACTAAATCCATATGCTTCCTTTCTTGCTTTTACTTTTAATATTTCCACAATGTCGCCATTTGCCACAAAACCAGCTTTTGAAGTATCTGGTAGCCAAAAGTAATTATTTTTCACAACCATCATCAGGTCTCCAGCGGAAATTTCTTCTTCATTCCAAAGAATTCTAGCCCTTATTTGCTGATTGTAAATGTTAGCACGCTTATTTGAACGGCAAATAATCATGGTGTCTTCCCTACCCCATTTCCCATAGGCATCATTTATTGCGTCCTCTAATTCACCACCGGAAATCCTGACAATATCCTTAAATCCCTCCATTTCAAACACCGGGGTAAGAATTTTATCATTTTGCAAAATAGTTCTCAAAAGGGTGGCATTTTGAAGAATTCCTGATTCTTGCTTTTGCCTTACAACTTGTTTTAATTCTCCCTGGAAAATATTTACCAGAAAGTTTTTTGCCAGATATTCTCCATCCAATGCAGGACTTAAATCAGAACCAACGGGAGGTAGTTGTGCAGCATCGCCAATGAAAATAATTTTACAGTTTACCCCTTCTCTAACATAAGCCAGCAAATCTTCCAATAAGCTCCTGGCAGAGGAATAATTGCTTTCAGCTGTGGAATTATCTGCTATCATTGATGCTTCATCCACTATAAAACAAGCATTGGAATGTAAATTAGGCATACATTGAAAAACTCCTGTATTATCAGCTTCACCCTTTCTTTTATATATTTTTTTATGGATGGTTAAAGCCTGACGATTAGAATAATTTCCCAGTACTTTTGCAGCTCTTCCAGTTGGAGCAAGTAAAATAGGTGTTATTTTAAAAGCTGGAAGGGTTTTAACCAAAGCACTGACTAAAGTGGTTTTACCAGTTCCTGCATATCCTTTTAGAATAAACAATAAATTTGATTCGGTGGATTTAATAAACTCCCCTAATTGATTAATCACCTGCTCCTGTCCTGGAGTGGGCTCATAATTAAATTGTTTTAACAATAAAGCATTAATTGAAGGCGTTGTCATTACTTTAAAATCAATTGGTTTCAAAGGTAACAAGGATTTATCAATATATTTGTCCATAAAACTTCAAGTTTTATTGAAATTGAATAACATTTTTGGTTTAAAAAAATTGTAGATTTGCAACTTATAAAAAATTAAACTCTTATGAAACTTGGAATTTCAATTGCACTTTCACTGTCAATTCTTGTATTAGGTTATTTTGTTTATGACAGTATAAACAGCAGAATTAAATTTGAAAAAGAAACAACCAGAAGAAATAAAGTGGTTGAGGAAAGATTAAAGGATATTCGTACTGCACAACTTGCATACAAAAACCAAAAAGGAGAATACACCAATAATTTTGATTCCCTAATATCTTTTGTGAAATATGATAAGATGCCCATTATCATGCAAATAGGTGATGCAGAAGATTCAATAGCAGTTGCTTCAGGCCAGGTAATACGCGATACTACCTATATAAACATTATTGACACCTTGTTTTCACAAACCAGGATGCTAAATCGTTTAAGACCTTTTTACCTCGATTCTATTTCTTATGTTCCTTTCAGCAATGGTGAAAAATTTGACCTTGATGCAGGTGAAATTGAAAAAAACAAGGTAAAAGTTAAGGTATTTGAAGTCTTTGCAACTTATAAGAAAATTTATACCGGGCTTGAAACCAAAAAACAAAATGTGAAAGTTCATGAAGGTTTAAGAGTTGGTTCAATGACAGAACCTTCTACAAGTGGAAACTGGGAATAATCATACAAAGACCATTCATAACATTGTTGACGAAGCCTATAATGCCTCATCCACATTGTTGTACCATTTGTCCATTCAAATTGGGTTAAATGAATTTTCTTATTGTATTCTTGATCTAAAAAACAATAAGTTTCTTATTCTTAAATCTTACCAGTACGATAAAATATTCAATTGGACTCAACTGGCTAATGCTATTGAAAACACTATTAAAACAGATGAAATGCTTAAAAGCAAGTATAAATCTGTTTCAGTTCTATTAGAACACAATCAATTCACTATTATTCCTGCTCCTCTTTTTGATAATAACAACCAGAAGGATTACCTGAAATTCAATGCAGATTTTGAGCAAAATCAGTCTTTTGGCAATGATATTTTAAAAAGCATTGAAGCGCATAATGTTTTTGTTATTCCAAATGTTGTTGAAAAATTAATATTCAACTATTTTGGAGCAAATAAAATTACTCATCATACTTCAGCTTTAATTGAAAGTTTTATAAAAAGCACCAAAAACAGCAATGAAAAACAGTTGTTTGTGAATGTGCATGTTTCATCTTTTGATTTTGTATTAATTGAAGGAAACAAATTAATTTGTTGCAACTCATTCCACGTGCATTCAAAGGAGGATTTTATTTACTACCTTCTTTTTGCCTGTGAACAGTTTAAATTGAATCCTGAAAAAATAAAACTTGTGGTATCAGGGGATATTGAAAAGAGTTCTGATAAGTATACTGATCTATACAAATACCTCCGCAATGTCAGTTTGATTGGCCGCAATAATGCTTCTCACCATTCTTATAAGTTCGATGAAATTCCCGAACATTTTTATTACAACTTATTAAACCATTATTCAGCATAATTAAACTATGGACTTAATAAATTGATTTAAATTAAGGGAACTTCAATTATTCTCCTATTAAATCAGCCAGTTCCAGCCAACGCAATGATTTTTCTTCAAGAGTTTGAATCAAGTCTCCCAACTGTAAAGCTTTTTCCTGCAACACATCCTGGTTCAATGTTCCTGAATTTAAAAGCATTTCCAATTCTTTTTTTTGATTCTCGAGTTTTGCTATTTCGATTTCCAGATCATCATAGGCTTTTTTATCCTTAAAAGACACCTTTTTTTCAACAGCCTTTTCAACAATTACCGCAGACGGTTTAATCGCTATTTGTTTTGCTTTCGCTTTTTCATCTTTTTCCCGATCAATTAGCCATTCTCTGTATTCGCTGTAATTTCCTGTAAAATCCTTGATTACTCCTTCTCCTTCAAAAACAAAAAGGTGATCAGCAAGTTTATCCATAAAATACCTATCGTGAGAAACAATGATAAGGCATCCTTTAAAGCTCAGCAGAAAATCTTCCAATACATTAAGTGTTAGAATATCCAAATCATTGGTAGGTTCATCCAGAATCAGGAAATTAGGATTTTTTATCAATACCGTTAATAAATACAACCTTCTTTTTTCCCCTCCGCTAAGCTTACTAACATAAGTATATTGGATTTCGGGAGAAAACAAAAAATGCTGAAGAAATTGAGAAGCGCTAAGTTTGCTGCCATCTCCTAAAGGAATAACCTCTGCAATATCTTTTACCACATCAATTACGCGTTTATCTTCATTTAATTTAAGCCCTTCCTGAGAATAATATCCGTAAACAATAGTATCACCTACGGCCACTTTTCCAGAATCCACCGGTTCTTTGCCGGTTATGATATTTAAAAAGGTTGATTTTCCTGTTCCGTTTTTCCCTACTATCCCTATTCTTTCTCCAGTTTTAAAAGTATAATCAAAACCCTTCAATATTTGAAGGTTATCATAACTCTTGTAAATCTTTTTCAATTCAAGAATTTTTCCACCAACACGTGTCATTTTAACATTCAATGTTAATTCAGCTTCTTTTTTCTTGCTATTTGCCTTTTCCTCCACATCATAAAAAGCATCTATTCTTGATTTTGATTTTGTGGTACGTGCTTTTGGTGATTTCCTTATCCAATCCAGCTCTTTTCTATACAGGTTTTTGGCTTTGTCTATTTGTTGTCCTTCATTGAATTCACGCTCCTGCTTTTTCTCAATAAAATAGGAGTAATTTCCTTTGTAGGTATATAAAATACCGTTATCCAATTCAATAATTTCATTGCAAACACGATCCAGGAAATACCTGTCGTGAGTTACCATTAATAAAGTTATGTTTTGTTTTACCAGGTAATTTTCAAGCCATTCTATCATTTCAAAATCCAGGTGATTTGTAGGCTCATCAAGAATAAGCAAATCAGGTTCTTCTGTAAGTACCTTGGCAAGTGCTACTCTTTTTTGCTGGCCTCCGGAAAGCTCAGAAGTTAACTGCTCAAGTTTTGTGATTTTTAACTGGGTGAGTATTTGCTTTATTTTTGTTTCATAATCCCAGGCTTTTTGCTGTTCCATCCCTTCAAAAGCAGCTTGAAACCTATCCTGGTCATCTTCTCCATTTTCCTGTGCAATCAGGCATTCTTCATATTCTCTGATGGCATTAAGCACTGGATTATTGTTTCCAAAAACTTCCTGCATTACAGTTCTTGTTCCATCAAGCTCTGGTTCCTGGTTCAGAAAAGCTGTTTTAATGTCTTTTCTGAAAGTAACATTCCCGGAATCTGCAGTATCCTTACCGCTAATGATTTTCAATAAGGATGATTTTCCCGTACCGTTCCTGGCAACAAGTGCTACGCGCTGTCCTTTATTGATGCCAAAACTTATTTCCTTGAACAAAACTCTTATTCCGTAGGATTTTGACAGGTTTTCTATTGATAAATAATTCATGTTGGATATTGGGTGTAGGATATTTAAAAGCCAGGAGCTTTTAGTTATTAAATAAGTTGCTCAATATAAAACTCTCAATTTATGCTTTGATTGTTGAATAAGGGCGCAAAGAAAAGCAAATTTATCAAGCAGTAGGGCATTTAGATTTGAAATTTGATGAATTAATGACAATAATAATTAGAAGATTAAAACTGAAAATTTATTCTTTAAAGTGGGCCCAAGGCATAATTAATTTGACCCACAATTCAATTTATTCACTGCATTTCTGCCAAAATTAGATTAATTTTATATCCTGATTTTTACTGTTATCAGCGCCTTTAATCAACCATTTTGAAAAGCATGTTAAATATTTTACTGGCTTCGGTTAAAACTAAGCCACTTTTACCCTTTGTTCTGCTCTTTTTGCTTGTAATTACGGCCTTGTTCTATTTTTTAGGTTTTCATACACAATTTTTTTCAGGTCCCTATGGAATGCATTATATGAGGCAAACGGATAGTTTATCCTTTGCTTCACAATACTATAATAAAGGATATAATTTTTTTTCACCCCAATTGTATAACCTTAAGAATGTTGATGGAAAAGCTGCCTGTGAATTTCCTGTAATTTATTATTTGACAGCCTTGCTTTATTTCGTTTTTGGCAAACAAATGTTTATCCTAAAACTTATTCACCTTATAATTGTTTATGCTGGAGTGTATTGCTTTTTCAGAATGTCTTTTTTGATCTTAAAGGATTTATCCTATGCTATGCTCATCACTTTGTTCCTTTTTACATCTACTGTTTTTAATTTTTATTCTTTTAATTACTTGCCTGATGCTCCTGCTCTGGGTTTTACTTTAATAGGATGGTACCTTATTTACAACTATACCTTTGAAAATAAAAAGAAACACATTTTAATCGGATTCTTGTTTTTCACCTTAGCAAGCCTGATAAAAGTAACTTATCTTATAAATCCACTTGCTGCACTAATCCTTGCTTCCTACTATTTTTTCTTTCAAAAAAAAGATTTATCATTTATAATCCAGGCTAAAAAGATCATAGAACATGGGATTACAGGAGTATTTATTGTACTGATATGGAATGCATATATGTTTTACTACAATGATTTTTACAATTCCACATCATTTAATACTTCAGCTCTTCCAATATGGTCTTTATCAGTGGAAAACATTGGTATTATTTGGGATTACATTAACAATTATTGGTATAGCAAATATTTTGCTCAATCCTCCTTTCATCTTCTATTTGCTTTAGTTTTACTGCAACTTGTGTTTTTAAAAAAAATAAATTTTGAAATCCATTTGTTTACATTAATTATGTTTTTGGGCAACTTAGCTTATTTCCTGCTTTTTTATGCCCAATTTAAAGATCATGATTACTATTTTTTAACATTTTTTCCGTTTATCCTTCTAATCCTGATAACAGGTATAAAAACAGTGCAAAACATTTCTAAAAAAAGCATGCTGCATGTTTGCATTAAACTGCTTTTTTTAACCCTGGTAATTATTGGAATTAACTATTCAAGATCGAAATTAAGTGACAGATATAATGTAAATGAAAAAATTTCCCCTATTTCTTATTTAATACAGGAAAATTTATTGGCCATAAAAAATTTAAATATTCCTGATAATTCTAAATACATAGTGGGTCCGGATTATAGCCAAAATGGCGGACTGCTTTTATTGGACAAAATGGGTTGGAATATTGAAAGTTCTAAAGATATTACCGAATTTACGATTAATTCATACAAATCATTAGGAGCTCAATACCTTTTGTTGGCCAGTAGCGAAAATGATATTTTAGCTGTTGGAAAAGCAACTGGAACAGTTATTTTTGAGGCAAAAGGAATTTCTATATTTAAACTTAACAAACCCATAGGAAAAAAATAAGCTAAAATGAAAAACATCAGCTATCATAAATGAAATTAATTAAATACTTTTGAAATCTTTTTCCTCAATTACAGAATTACAAGCCAATGTTTTTAATTATAATCCTTTTCATCATCCTGTCTTTTGATGCCTATTTTTTCTTTGGATTAAATTCCATTATTACCAATTATCCTCAAAAACGAAAAAGAATTATCTTCTATTGCTATTGGGGTTTTACACTTTTTGTTGCTTTTTATATGCTAACAGCACTTATAATTCCTTCCCAGCATTGGCCAATATTTATTCGGGTTTATGTTACTTCAGTTATCCTTATAGTTACTGTGTCTAAAATATTTGCTTCATTTATTTTTCTGGTTGACGATATAATACGAATTTTTACGTGGTCAGCATTATTCCTAAGAGGTTTATCCCAAAATGAAAAAGAAGTTGAGGACAGTAAAATCAGAGTTAGCAGGCTTAATTTTTTAAGCAATCTTGCCTTAATTGTAGCTGCAGTGCCTTTTTTTTCAATGTTTTATGGTATGTTCAAAGGAGCATTTGAATATACAATACGAATAAACAGGATGAAATTGCCAGGTTTACCAAAAGAATTTAAGGGATTTAAAATTGTACAAATATCCGACATACATTGTGGTAGTTTTCATTCAACTGAACCACTTCAAAGAGCAGTGAATATTATAAACCAGCAAGAGGCGGATATGATTTTTATAACTGGCGACCTAGTTAATGATTTTGCCCATGAAACGGATCGTTTTACTTCGATTTTCAGTCAATTGAAGGCTCCAATGGGTGTTTTTTCTGTTTTAGGAAATCATGATTATGGTGATTATCCGCGTTGGGATTCTCAGGAAGAAAAAAAAATAAATTTCCAAACGCTTATTAAAAAACAAAAATCGTATGGCTGGGACCTATTAATGAATGAAAACAGGATTGTAGAAAAAAACGGAGAAAAAATTGCCATTGTAGGAGTGGAAAACATAGCAAGAACTACCCGAAACCCAAGGTATGGTGATTTAAAGAAAGCGCTAAGTGGCACAGAAAATATACCTTGTAAATTATTGCTCTCACATGATCCCTTTCACTGGGATGATGAAATTGTGAATGATTATCCTGATGTTAACATGACCTTTGCCGGACATACCCATGGAATGCAATTTGGAGTGGAAATTCCTAATTTTAAATGGAGTCCTATACAATACGTTTATGATCAATGGGCAGGACTTTATCAAAAAGGAAAACAATTTTTATATGTTAACCGCGGATTGGGATTTATTGGATATGCCGGAAGAGTGGGTATTTTACCCGAAATCACCGTTCATGAATTATGGCCAGAATAAAAAAAATTCTTGTTATTGTCATTTAAAAGTTTTTTGGCCTAGGGCTTCAAGAATGTCAAAACTATTTTTCAATAAGATTTGCTAAAAATTGAATTGTATCTATTCCGTCTGCGTAATCATCAAGGCCCGGTAATTGTGCCGCCCCAAATTCAACAGTTGGAAGTTTAGCCATTTTGTTGGAAACAACACATTGAACTTCTGACAAAAGCTCTGATTCAAGTGTCTTTTCTATTTCTTCCAGGGAATCGTAATATTCATAAAAAAGAACACCTACAGGCGAAGATTTAGTTTTATCTTCTTTTAAAATCATAAAACCATTATCGAGCAAATTTTCATTACCCATCAAATAAACCGTCTTATTGTAATGGTAATTGTTAATGTATTTATTGTTGTTGGCAATCCATTGAAAATCGTAAATGGCCCGAAAAAAAACATCAAAATCATAATTTCTTGGAACAAATAATTTTGTTACATTCCTACATCCAAGGCCAAAATACCTGAAAACATCATTTCCTAAATTGAAAATATCCAGCTCTGATTCTTTCCCGGTGAGAATTGCAACCGAATTTCTGTTTCTTCGGATTATATTGGGGTATTTTCCAAAATAATAATCAAAATACCTTGATGTATTGTTGCTCCCAGTGGCAATTACGGCATCCATAGAAGTAATGCGTCCTTCTGTAAACACTATTCTGCTTTTAAAGGAAGTTTCAATTTCAATTAAAACATCAGACAAAAGAGGTAAAAGGAGTTTGTCTTGCGAGGAAAGTTTTCCTATAAAGGTGTTTCCGGAAATTAAAACGCACATAAAATCATGGAATCCAGACAAGGGAATGTTTCCAGCCATTACAACAGCGATTTTTCCAGGACCTGTGTTTTTCTCCAGCGATTCTGTGTAAGGCAAAAGCCATGCTGAAAGTTTAGCATAAGTAAGGTTATTGGCAATGGATGTTAGTGCGTATTTTACATTGTCTTGTGTAAACCAGCCATTGTAATTAATGCTTTGCTGTATGGCATTTTCTAATCTTTCCTTAAACATTTCATTTAAAAACTCATATTCCGAAGCAGATTCCTCTGAAGAAAACTCTTCTAAAAATTGGGTTAAAAAACCTCCAAGCCTTGAAAATGCTTTTATATTTACTATTAAATTCATTTCTAATTCAAGATAAAATACAATTTGTATATTTGCAGCGTCAAAAATACAATATTATTCACCAATAAATATACATAGCGACATGGCTATTATGATTACCGATGAATGCATTAATTGCGGGGCTTGTGAACCAGAGTGTCCCAATAATGCAATTTACGAGGGAGGCGCAGAATGGCGCTTTTCTGATGGAACTGCGTTAAAAGGCACATATACTTCAAAAACAGGAATTACAACAGATGCTGATAGTCCTTTGCCTCCTAAGGTAATGGATGTTTATTATATAGTAACAGATAAGTGCACCGAATGTGTAGGGTTTCATGATGAACCTCAATGCGCTGCTGTTTGTCCTGTTGATTGTTGTGTTGATGATCCTGATTTTAGAGAAAGCAAAGAACAATTGCTTGCAAAAAAGGATTCACTTCACATTTAATTTTGTTCATCAGAATTTAACTGATTTTTGTTTTAACAAAAACAATTTTTCCAGCAAAAAATCCGTTTAGCTGAAATGAAAAAATATTGGTTTTTAATTCTGTTTTCCCTTCTGATCAAGCCTGTTTTTTCCCAGCAAAATCCTGCTGGTTTTATTGCTATGGAAGCAGAAATGAAAGATTATGCACGCCTTATTCTGAACTCAAAATCTGAAGAAGAAAAATACAAAGCTAATTTGGCTTTAACCGGCTTGCTTGAAAAGGCATTTTCAAAACCCGAATCTTTTAATTATGCTTTTGACTCATTGGTTACTATTGCCCGCATAATTGCCCCAGATAATACTTTTAGGCTTTTCAACTGGCATTTGGCAAAAGCAGATGGAACTTTTGAGTATTTTGGGTATATACAACCTAATCCTTTTTTAAATCCCAAAAAAATAAGCAAACCCTTTTATAAGCTAAAGGACACCGGTGATTTATTACTTTCGGCTGAAAACAAAAGTTTTTCTTATAGCGAGTGGCCAGGAGCTCATTATTATAAAATGATTCATGTTAAAGATAAAAAGAACAAACATTATATTTTACTAGGCTGGAATGGCAATAATTCCTACTCAACTAAAAAAATAATAGATGTTTTGTTTTTTTCCTCGAATGGAGAACCAAAATTTGGCGCTCCTGTTTTTAAAATGGAAAAAAAAATACAGAAAAGGGTAATTTTTGAATATGCAAAAGATGTTACAATGTCCTTAAAGTACCAGGAACAAGGTCAGCAAATAATTTTTGACCACCTTGCCCCAAACAACCAACAGCTTAAAGGGCAATATCAGTATTATGGGCCTGATCTTAGTTTTGATGCATTAATTTATAAAAAAGGGATATGGGTTTACTTTGAAGATTTTGATGCTAAAAACAGCAAAAGCAAAAAGGATAAAAATTGGCAGAACCCAAAGTAACTCCGGCTTTCATTTAATGAAAAATCAAGCTCTTTATTGTTAATGCTTTTAACTCTTATTTTATTCCTTAGGGTTTTTAATTCCAAACAGTGCATTTTCTAAATTCGATTCTCTTATAAAAACAAAGTAAGGGGGTATAATTTAAAGCTTGAATACCGCTTTTTTGAACCAAACAAGCAATAATTTAATAATTTTTTCATTATTGAGCAATAAATTAGCTGTTTATTGAAAGATATTTTTAACTTGCATCTAGTTTAAAACAAAGTATAAAGTAATGAACGAAGAAGTCCATACAAAATTAGAGTTAGAATACACAATAAAATCGTCCCCAAAAATTTTATATTTTTTCCTTAATGCTCCAAACGGTTTAAGCGAATGGTTTTGTGATAATATAAATGTTAAAGATGATATTTATACATTTTGTTGGGATGATGAGCAACGTAGTGCAGAATTAATAAGCAAAAAAGTTAACAATTATACCCAATTCCGTTGGTTAGACCTTCCCCAGGATACTTTTTTTGAATTTAAATTAGAAGTAGATGATATAACCAAAGATGTAGCCCTTATTGTTACCGATTTTGAACCTGCAAATGAACATGAAAATTCCAAACTACTTTGGGATTCCCAAGTCACAAAATTAATACAACTGGTTGGTGGTTGATTTTGTTTTTTAATCTCCTGTGGATTTTATTATTTTTGCTTTCAAAACAATATCTTTTCAATGCTAAGAAAAAACAGGTATTTTTTTATTCCATATTTTATATTTTTAATTGTAGGATTTGTGCTGGTAAACTCCTTTACAAAAGGTGAAATTCATATTACCATTAACCAGTACCACAATTCATTTTCTGATATTTTTTTTAAATACGCAACTTTTATTGGAGAAGGTTTATTTGCCTCCCTGGTTATATTAGTCCTTGCTTTTTACCGATTCCGGGATTCATTATTGGTACTTTCGGCAATAATTCTTTCCTCTATAATTGCTCAATTTCTTAAAAAAATTGTTTTCAGTGATATTGTTCGGCCCAAAGCTTATTTCGAAGGAGTAAGCAAACTCCATTTTGTGGAGGGTGTAGAAGTTCATTCACTCTTTAGTTTTCCATCCGGACATGCTACTCTTTCCTTTACCTTGTTGGCTTGCATGGCTTTTATTGTTAAAAACAATGGCATAAAAACAATGCTTTTAATCCTTGCAATAATCGCTTCCTGGTCAAGAATACATTTATCCCAGCATTTTTTTATTGATGTTTATTTTGGTTCTCTTTTAGGGGTTAGCTGTTCTTTGTTAACTTTCTGGTTTTTTGAATATAAGGTAAATACAGTTAATGGCCTGAATAAATCCCTTAAAGCCTATATCGTTAAACATAAGGAATGAAAGCAAGCACTCTTTCTATCAATATAGTGATTATTGTTGTTTCAGCTTTGTTATTTATTCCAAATCTTGGAGCGGTTCATCTGTTTGATTGGGATGAAATTAATTTTGCAGAATGTGCAAGGGAAATGATTGTAACAGGCAATTATTCCCAGGTAATGATTAATTACGAAGCTTTCTGGGAAAAGCCGCCATTGTTTTTCTGGATGCAGGTAATTGCAATGAAAATTTTCGGGGCAAACGAATTTGCTGCTCGCCTACCCAATGCTATTTGTGGAATGTTCACCTTACTTGCAGTTTACAATATAGGAGCAAAGCATTTCAATCAAAAAATGGCTTCTTTTTGGGTGCTTGCCTTTGCTGGTTCTTTTCTTCCTCATTTTTATTTCAAATCCGGCATAATAGATCCTTGGTTTAATCTTTTTATTTTTCTTGGTATTTATTATTTTATCAGTTATTCCTCGCACTATGTTGTGGAAGTAAGGAGTAAAAATAAAATCCCCTACTTACTATTTTCTGCTCTTTTTATTGGTTTGGCAGTATTAACCAAAGGCCCGGTGGCACTGCTTATTTTCGGGCTTTGTTTTTTGGGCTATCTTTTGATTTCTAGGTTTAAACAGTTCTTTGGCTATAAAGAAATGCTCCTATGGACATTTATCGTAGCTCTTACTGGTTCCAGCTGGTTCCTTGTTGAAATTGCCCGGGGACGATTTGATATTGTAGTTGAATTTTTCGAATATCAGGTAAGACTTTTCAATACACAAGATGCAGGACATGGAGGTCCTTTCTATTATCATTTCCTGGTATTGCTTATTGGCTGTTTTCCTGCATCAATACTCATGATAAGAGGGTTTAAGAAAATAGGAACAGCTGCTCCTTTTAAAAAATATTTAAAGTTATGGATGATAATCCTTTTTTGGGTAGTACTTATTTTATTTTCAATTGTAAAAACCAAAATTGTCCATTACTCCTCATTGACTTATTTTCCCATAACTTTCCTTGCAGCCTGGACTTTTAATTTTATCCTTGAGAGAAAACTAGAATGGAAAAAATGGATGACAGTTCTGACCGGAATTATTGGTATTGTTCTTGGAATTGCCATTACTTTATTGCCTTTTGTGGCCAAATACAAAGCAAATATTATCACATCAGGGATCATTAAAGATGATTTTGCTTTGGCAAACCTTCAGGCAGATGTTTATTGGAATGGTTTTGAATTTTTAATCGGTTTAAGTTTTCTCATTTTCATTGTTGTTGCCATTTACTTTTTTAATACGAAAAGAATTGCAACGGCCATATCGCTAGTTTTTGCAGCATCATTAATTACTGTGAATTTTACAATTCTGGTATTTGTCCCAAAAATTGAAAAATATTCTCAAGGAGCAGCAATTGAATTTTACAGACATTTTCAAAATAAAGATGTTTATATAGAACCTTTGTTCTTTAAGAGCTATGCCCAACTTTATTATTCAGATAAAAAGCCTGTGAAAAATCCTTTATCCTACGATATTCAATGGTTGTTAAATGGAGATGTTGACAAACCAGTTTACTTTGTTACAAGAGTAAATAAGGAAAATGAGATAAAAGAATATTATTCACATCTCAAAGAAGTTTACAGGAAAAATGGCTTTATTTTCTATACACGGAATATAGAAGTTGAAAACAGGTGATTTTTTTTACAAAAAAGAATTTTTATCAAGACAATTCAACAGTTTGAGAAACTTTATTCTTTGATTTGAAAAAATCGAAATCGGCTATCCCCTTTTTCTGAAGGAAATATTGAAAGGAAACTTTTAAAACCCCCAAACCATAAATACTGCTTCTTTTAAAATTAATTGAAGAGGCTTCGGCAAAATATTTTGTAGGACAGGTAATTTCAGCTATTTCAAAATTTTGATAAAATATTTGTGCAAGCATTTGATTGTCAAAAATAAAATCATCAGAATTTGCTGAATAATTTATTCTTTGAAGTACTTCCTTTGAAAATGCCCTATACCCTGAATGATATTCAGAAAGTTTTTGGTTCATAAGCATGTTTTGACTCAAAGTAAGAAATCGGTTTGCAATGTATTTATACATAGGCATACCACCCTTTAAAGCCCCTTTTCCTAGAATACGGGAACCTAAAACTGCGGGATATAAACCTGATGCAATAATATGAGCAATGGAAGGAATAAGTTTTGGGGTATATTGATAATCTGGGTGCAGCATTATTACAATATCCGCATTTAGTTCTAAAGCTTTATCATAGCAACTCTTCTGGTTGCCTCCATAGCCTTTGTTTTTTTGATGGTTTATAATATGTTTAATGCCTATTTTTCTTGCAACAACAGTGGTTGCATCTGAACTTGCATCATCCACCAAAACTACCTCATCAACAATATCAAAGGGAATTTCGCTGTATGTTTGTTCAAGTGTAAGGGCTGCATTATAAGCGGGCAATACAACAACTATTTTCTTATTATTAATCATAAAAACATTGGTTTGCTGCAAATTTATTAAAAAGAATCAGCAATGCGAATCAGAAATTAAATATCAACTAACAATTATAAATTCATAGGGAATTCGTTCTACTAAAATTGGAACGACAATCTGTCTATAAAAATTCATAGATATGCTAAGTGCAAAAATCTTCAACGGCAATCAAGCTAATGAACTTAAAAACATACCAACATATTACATATCTTTGCGTTATTACCCGAAAAGGCAAACTTGAAAACCTTACATAAATTTATACTTAAATCATTTGCAGGTCCTTTTGTAATGACCTTTTTTATAGCCCTCTTCGTGCTATTGATGCAGTTTCTCTGGAAATACATTGATGATTTAATTGGAAAGGGTTTAGAATGGTATATAATCGCTGAGCTTATGATGTATGCTTCAGCCAGTCTTGTACCCTTAGCACTTCCTCTTGCCATTCTGCTTTCATCTATAATGACAATGGGAAATATGGGCGAACATTATGAATTGGTAGCCATGAAATCCGCAGGTTTTTCACTTCCTCAAATAATGCGTCCACTTATTTTTCTTACTGTATTGATTTGTTTTACTGCCTTTTACTTTTCCAATAATATACTTCCGGTTGCCAACCTGAAATTCGGAACGCTACTTTATGATATAACCCATCAAAAACCGGCAATCGAAATAAAAGAAGGAGTATTTTACAATGGTATTGATGGGTATACAATTAGAATTGGAAAGAAAGAAAAAAATGGTGAGTTACTTAAAAACATCATGATTTATGATCACACAAGTAGAACAGGAAGTAACAAAGTAATACTTGCAGAAGAAGGTACTATGAAAATTACTCCAAACAACCAGTATATGTTGTTAAATTTATTGGATGGATATAGTTATGATGAACAAAATGCACAAAATTCAGATAAAAAAAACTATCCGCTTGTCCGTTCCCAATTTAAAGAACAAGTGATACGAATGGATTTATCAGGCTTTAAATTAACCAGGACTGATGAGGAGCTTTTTAAGGATAATTACCAGATGCTCAACCTTTCCCAATTACAAGTATCGATTAATGAATTAAAGGAAGAAAAAAACAAGAGAACTGTCGAGTTTTCAAATCACATCACCGATAATTTTTACCGCAATAAACCGAAGTATTCTATTTCCGAAAACCTTGATTCAATAAGTGATTCCACTAGTGTAACCAGTAAAACTGATAATATTGAAATGGGGGATACTTTGATTGTTCATAAAAACAATGCAATGACCATGGAAGTTGCTGCAAACACCAGTGTTAATAATGAGGATACAACAAAAGTAAAACCAAAGGATTTAAGAGATAATTTCCTATTAAGGAATCGTCCTGCCAAAAAAAAAGAAAGTGTAATTCAAGCTGATTTTCAGAAAGCTGATTCATCTCAACTGGTTGCTGTAATAGCTTTAACAGATACAAATCAGCTAACAGATACATTACTTGCAGCTAAAGAAGGACCCTTGTTGTTGGAACATTTTACTCGATCAGAAAAAATTCTGGCAATAGAAACTGCAACTAATCTTGTACGTAGCGCTAAGGCCTATACTGAATCTTTTGTTTCTGACATTGAGAACAGGGATAAATATATAAACAGGCATTTGGTTGAGTGGCATCGAAAAATCACCCTATCCTTTGCCTGTATGATTTTATTTTTGATTGGCGCTCCACTTGGGGCCATTATACGAAAAGGCGGTTTGGGAATGCCTGTTGTAATCTCTTTTATCTTTTTCATACTATTTCATGTAATATCTATAACGGGAGAAAAATTTGTTAAGGAAAATGTTATGCCACCTTATATTGGAATGTGGCTCGCATCTTTTATACTGCTTCCAATCGGGCTGTTCCTGACTTATAAAGCAGCCCGCGATTCAGTAATTTTCGATCTGGATTTTTATTCAGCCTTTATGAAAAAATTCAAGAAAAAAGAAACAGGTCAATAAAATCCAAAATTGTCTTTCAAATGAAAATCCTACAGTTGTGCAACAAGCCTCCACTCCCCTCTGTTGACGGAGGATGCATTGCTATGAAGGCAGCAGCTGATGCTATATTATTTGGTGAGAATGAATTGAAAATACTAGCTATTGAAACCTCAAAACATCCTTTTGAAATACCAGAGAAAAAAAATAGTTTTCTTATCTCTACCCAATTAGAGACAATTTTTGTTGACACTGCTGTAAAGCCCATGGATGCCTTTTTAAATCTTTTTTCTGGCGAATCTTATAACGTTTCTCGTTTTTGGTCTGTTGATTTTAATGAAAAGTTAATACGTATTCTGGAAGCAGAAAAATTTGATGTTATACAATTGGAAAGCATCTATGTTGCTCCCTATATTCAAACGATAAGGACTTTTTCCAAGGATTCAAAAATAGTATTACGGGCACACAATTCAGAGCACCAAATTTGGTTAAAATCTGCGCTTAATGAAAAGAATCCCTTAAAATCATTTTACTTTAAAATACTTGCCAACAGACTAAAAAAATATGAAAAAGAAGTATTAAAAAAAGTGGATGCTGTTGCTGCAATTTCAAAGGATGATGCAAAAAAACTTACTGAATTAAATCAAATTCCACTATTAAAGACTATTCCAGTTAACATAGATATTTATCCGGCCAACGAAATTCAAAAAAAAGAAACTTCTTTGTTTTTCATTGGTGCGCTTGACTGGCACCCAAATCTTGAGGGACTTAATTGGTTTCTTAAAGAAGTATGGCCAAAAATAAACAAGCAATTGCCGTATTTGAAATTTCATGTTGCCGGAAAAAATATGCCTCACAAAATGAAAAACTCCAAAATAGCGGGTGTTGTATTTAAAGGAGAAATAAAAGATTCAATTGATTTTATGAACTGCAATAAAATCATGGTAGTTCCCTTGTTTTCCGGATCAGGAATAAGGGTAAAAATACTTGAGGCAATGAGTCGTGGAAAGGCTATAATATCTACATCTTTGGGTGTTGAAGGAATAGGATGTAAAAAGGATGAAAATATTTTAATTGCTGATAATGTTGAACAATTTGTAGCTGAAACAATTAAATGTATAAATAATCCTGAGTTTTGTACGGAATTAGGAATAAATGCAGTTAAATTTGTTGAAGCTAATTTTTCTACTCAAACTATTGCTAACCGATATAATGAATTGTATCAAGAGCTGATTAAACAATGAAAATTTTTGTTCTGTTATCACGTGTTCCGTATCCTTTAGACAAAGGGGATAAACTACGTGCATTTAATCAGATAAAAGAGCTATCAAAAAAACATACAATAATACTTTGTGCACTTTCAGATAAACCTGTAGATGCTAAAGCGAAAGAAATATTATCCCATTATTGCGCCCATGTTGAAATAATCCATTTATCACCAAGCGGTATTGCATTTAATCTGGCAAAGACAATAATTTCCCAAAAACCTTTGCAGGTAGGTTATTTTTACCAGAAGCATGTAAAGGAAAAAATCGAAGAATTAATTGGATTTCATAAGCCCGATCACATTTATTGTCAATTATTAAGAGTTGCCCAATATGTAAGGGAGTTTAATATTCCCAAAACAATTGATTATATGGATGCTCTATCCATTGGAATGGAAAGAAGAATAAATAAAGCCCCATTTTTACTTAAGCCTGTTTTCAAAATTGAAAGCATGCGATTAAAAAAATATGAAAACGAAATATTCTCCTGTTTTGATAATAAAACCATAATTTCCGAACAGGATAGGAGCTTTATTTCTCATACTTCCAATAATCAGATAACTGTAATCCCCAATGGTGTGGATTCTGATTTTTTTGCTCCTATCCTCAATAAAGAAAAAGATTATGATTTGTTGTTTACAGGAAACATGAATTATCCTCCAAATATAGAATGCGCTGAATATATTGCAAGGGAAATTTTACCAGAGGTTCAAAAAGCAATACCGGGCGTTCGGCTTTTAATTTCAGGTGTAAATCCCTCTTCTAAAGTATTAGGTTTAAAATCAGAATTTATAACTGTTACAGGCTGGGTAAAAGATATAAGGGAATCCTATTCCCGTTCAAAAGTATTTATAGCGCCAATGCGTATTGGTACTGGACTTCAAAATAAATTGCTTGAAGCAATGGCCATGAATCTTCCATGTATTACCTCTGAACTTGCCAATAATGCCTTAAAAGCCATACACAATACAAACATTCTAATTGGAAAAAACACAGCCTCTTATGTTGAGCATATAATAACATTGCTTGAAAATGAAGATTTAAGAACTGAATTTGGCCAAAGTGGTTGCACATTTGTTAATGAAAAATACAACTGGGAGGCTTCAACAGAACTGTTGGATCGACTAATTCAGGGATAAATAATTTTGCTGTTCCTTTCTCAAATGATTGTTTAATTAAAAACATTTTTTGATTACCAGTCTATCTTTAATCCAAACCAATTCCATTGCTCCAATTTGCCACTATTTTTTGTAATTTGGCTGCTTGAAACCCCAATAGCATGAATAATGAAAATTTATTTAGTGATTTTCCTGCTGCCACAGCCGCACAATGGAAAGAACTAATCAAACAAGAACTCAGAGGAAAAGAATATGAATCAATTGTATGGAAAACCTTTGATGGATTAAAATTCAATCCCTTTTACACAAAAGAGGACATTGAAACGCTAGAACAAAAAAATACAATACCTGGCCATTGTCCTTATTTGAGAGGAAACAAAGTAGACGGAAACTACTGGGAAATAAGGCAGAACATTACAGTTTCAGATGCAAAAGAAGCAAATAAAAAAGCCCTTGAAATATTAAATAAAGGTGTTACTTCATTGGGTTTTATAACCCCTACAAACGAAGTTTCCAACTTATTGAAAGATGTTTTAATCGAACATGTTTCTGTAAATTTTTCAACTAAACACCCTCTCTTTTTGTTGGAAAACCTGATTACAGAAATAAAGCAGAGGAACTTAAGTTCAACAGCAATTAAAGGTTCAGTAGATTATGATTTTTTGGGTGAAATGCTTTTAACAGGCAAATGTGCTGGAACTAAAGAAGGCTTTGATATTGCAGCTGAAATTGTTCAGATTTTAAGCAAAGAGAAGCTTTCGTTTTTCAGAGGAATAAATGTCAGCGGAAATAATTACCATAATGCTGGGGCTTCAATTGTTCAGGAACTTGCATTTTCTTTATCTCATGCCAATGAATATTTGGTGGAACTATGCAAAAAGAATTTATCCACTGATGCTATCTCCGATTGCATGCAATTCACTTTTTCCACAGGCTCCAGCTATCTTATGGAAATTGCAAAGTTAAGGGCAGCAAGAATGTTATGGGCAAAAATAATTGAACAATACAAACCCCATTCTGACTCTAGCTTTGCAACTTTTATTCATTGCCAAACCTCGGCCTGGAGTTTATCCATTGCAGATTCTCACAACAATTTACTTAGGGCAACTACCCAAACCATGTCAAGCGCAATTGGTGGTGCTGATTCTATTGAAGTTTTGCCATTTGATTGTGCTTATCGGCCTGCAGATGAATTTTCAGAACGAATAGCAAGGAATATTCAAATTGTTTGCGCAGAGGAAGCTCATTTAAATAAAGTTGTTGATCCTTCAGGTGGTTCATATTATATTGAAAGATTAACTGATTCAATTGCAGCAGCAACCTGGGAATTATTTAAACAAACAGAATTAAAAGGAGGTTTTCTTGAGGCAATTAAAACAGGATTTATCCAGGATGAAATCCAAAAAACCGCACATGCTAAAAATGATTCAATTGCAAAAGGAGAAATGGTAATGGTTGGGGTGAATAAATATATAAATAAAACAGAACAAATTTCTCAAAAAGAAGCATTTGTAAAGTCTGAATACCCATTAGGGCAAACGGATATAAGACCATTAAAAATATACCGTGCTGCAATGCATGCTGATTCAGAATTAGTGAAACAAAAAACTGAACTGTAATGAAAGATACTCTGCGTCCTGATTTTTCAAGCATTGATTATAAAACCAGTCCCAAAACCGGTAATGAAGCGCCCTTGGCCGGATCATGGAAAACAGCTGAAGGAATTCAAGTAAAGCCATTTTATACCTATAAGGATTTGTTAAAAATGGAACACCTTGAATTTGCTGCAGGAATTCCGCCTTATTTAAGGGGCCCTTATGCAAGCATGTTTGTGGTTCGTCCATGGACAATAAGGCAATATGCAGGATTTTCAACTGCTGAAGAATCAAATGCTTTTTACCGCAGGAACCTAGCTTCGGGACAAAAAGGACTTTCAGTTGCATTTGATCTTGCTACTCACCGTGGTTACGATTCAGATCATGAAAGGGTGGTTGGGGATGTTGGAATGGCTGGTGTGGCTATCGATTCAGTTCTTGATATGAAGCTGCTTTTTGATGCTATTCCACTTGACCAAATGTCTGTTTCTATGACCATGAATGGTGCTGTGCTCCCTATTATGGCTTTTTTCATTGTTGCTGCTGAAGAACAGGGCGTTTCTCAGGAAAAATTAAGCGGAACCATCCAGAATGATATTCTTAAAGAATTCATGGTGCGCAACACTTACATATATCCTCCCGGGCCTTCTATGCGAATTGTTGCGGATATATTTGATTATACTTCCAGAAATATGCCCAAATTCAATTCCATAAGTATTTCGGGTTACCATATGCAGGAAGCAGGAGCCACAGCAGATTTAGAGCTTGCTTATACCTTGGCAGACGGACTGGAATATTTACGAACCGGAATAAAGGCAGGTCTGGATATAGATGATTTTGCTCCGAGATTGTCCTTTTTCTGGGCCATAGGAATGAACCATTTTATGGAAATTGCTAAAATGCGTGCAGCACGAATGCTTTGGGCTAAAATTGTAAAACAGTTTAACCCGAAAAATGAAAAATCAATGGCCTTAAGAACACATTGCCAGACTTCAGGTTGGAGCTTAACAGAACAGGATCCTTATAATAATGTTGCCAGAACTTGTATTGAGGCCTTGGCCGCTGCCTTTGGAGGCACTCAATCCTTACATACCAATGCACTTGATGAAGCAATTGCCTTACCAAGTGAATTCTCTGCACGCATAGCCAGAAACACGCAACTCTTTTTAGAAGAAGAAACTGATATAACTAAAGCTATTGATCCATGGGGTGGTTCTTTTTATGTTGAAAGCTTAACCAATGAACTTGTTGATAAAGCCTGGGAATTAATTCAGGAAGTGGAGCAATTAGGTGGTATGGCTAAAGCCATAGAAACAGGACTTCCTAAAATGCGCATTGAAGAGGCAGCGGCACGTAAACAAGCAAGGATTGACTCAGGCAAAGAAATAATTGTGGGAGTAAACAAATACAAACTCGAAAAACAAGCTCCTATTGAAACCCTTTCTGTAGATAATACCAAAGTAAGAAAATCACAAATTCAAAGGTTAAATAAATTAAAAACAGAAAGAAATAAAGAAGAAGTTGATAAAGCACTACTTGCATTAACACAGGCGGCAGAATCAGGAGAAGGTAATCTTCTTGCACTTGCAATTGATGCAGCAAGGAAAAGGGCAAGTTTAGGTGAAATCTCTTTTGCTCTTGAAAAAGTTTACGGAAGATATAAAGCAACAATTAAATCAATAGCAGGAGTGTATTCATCAGAAGCTATGGAAAATAAAGAACTTAAAATTGCTATGGAAATGGCCGATCGTTTTGCTGAATTGGAAGGTAGACGACCAAGAATAATGGTTGCCAAAATGGGCCAGGACGGGCATGACAGAGGAGCAAAAGTAATTGCCACCTCCTTTGCTGATATTGGTTTTGATGTTGACATTGGGCCTTTATTTCAAACTCCAGCAGAAGCAGCAAAACAAGCGGTAGAAAACGATGTTCATATTCTAGGGATTTCATCCCTTGCAGCTGGCCATAAAACTTTAGTTCCACAGGTTATTGAAGAGCTTAAAAAATACGGACGTGAGGATATGATGGTGGTGGTGGGAGGAGTAATACCCTCATCTGATTATGATGCATTATTTGAAGCTGGAGCAGCAGCCATTTTTGGCCCGGGAACAAACATTGCTGTTGCCGCTCAACAGATATTAAAACTTCTTATTGAAAAACTTGAACAATAATATTACTTTAACGAACAACATTTCGTCTTTCAAAAGGTGTCAGGTTTGTAAAAAATTGTCAACATGGAATGGATTAAAAGCGGATATTTGCAAAAATTGCGGATCGCGGTTAACGGTAGAAAAAAAAATAAATCAAACTATAAATGAAGTAAAAGGAGACTCAATACTTGATATTAAACCAGGAGATTCCATATTCATCTATATCTTAAAAAAATAGGTTTGCTAATTCAAATGATCTTTATTGCAATCCTTTCTTTCTTTATTTGGCTAATTACAATGCTTGCAGGTTGATGATATTAAAAAACAAACTATTTGTTTTGTCAACTGTTTTGTTTGTTGTAAATCAAATCATGGAAAAACAATTTGGAATTTTCATTCCCTTAATACATGCTTATCTAGACGATTTACTTTGCATGCCAGTTGTACTTTCCATAACTTTACATATTCTTCGCCTTGTATTAAAAAATGAAAAGTATGTATTTTCAAAAATTCAAGTGTTTTTTGCAGTAATCTATTTCTCAGTAATGTTTGAAGGAATACTTCCGTTGTTTTCTGTAAACCATACTTCAGATATAATGGATATTGCGGCTTATGGAACTGGAGCTATTATTTTTTTTAAACACATGAACATTAAACAGTTAAAACTAGGAATCCAATGAAAAAAATAATCATGCTGGTTGTTTTATTTTTAAATACAACCTCTATCAGCATTGCCTCAGAAAACAAAGAAAAAAACAACCAGGAAGTTAAAACCATAGATGGAATTATTGCAGCATTGTATGATGTAATTTCGGGACCAGCCGGGGAAAGAGATTGGGAAAGGCTAAAATTCTTGTGTAAACCATCAGTACAGTTTAACATGGTTGTGAAAAACAAAGATGGAAAAAATTTATTTATAGGTGGAAATATTGAAAAGTACATACAATCTTCAGGTGTATATTTTTTAAAAAACAATTTTTATGAAACTGAAACTGCAAGAAAAACACATGAGTTTGGTCCAATTGCCCAGGTTTTCAGCGCCTTTCAATCAAGCAGTGAACAGGCAGGGAAGCCCTTTGACAGTGGGGTGAACAGCATTCAATTGTGTTATGATCAGGAAAGATGGTGGGTTGTGAATGTTATCTGGACTTCTGAAACTGAAGAGAATACTGTTCAGGAAAATTTCTAATTTGTATATATTCTAATATTAATTCAAAGTGAAGCCAATTATATGCTTACATCCAACATCAATCTTTTAGAAAAAAAGCAGCTCCACAATCTCTAATAATCCTTTCTCCTTTTCACAATTCAGTAATTCAGCGAAAAAGGCTCCAGCGCCTTTTCAATTTTCGTTTATAGCATTGAATGAGATAAACTTAAAAAGTGCTGTTTATTTTAATGCCCTTCGTGACATGTAACTGTAAAACCTTTTAATTTGGCCTCAGCTTGCATTTCCTCTTCAAACTTTTTTAATTCTTTCCTAGAACCGCATTTTTCTTTTTCATCCTCATGTGAATGACTTCCATGAACTTCTACAAATTCACACTCCATACATTTTTTACACGATTGAAAAGTTGCGGTTCCTGCAAGCAATAAGCCAATAAAGACAATTTTTTTCATTTCAATAAAATTTTAAAAATATTAATAAATGCAACATTGTTGCAAATATAAACACTTAATTTAAAAGTGCAAGTTATTCTTGATAAAACATAAAAAAAACAACTAATAATATTTATTTACCTCAACAAAAACGAAGCTATGGATATTTTTTCTGTTATTTTAATCGCACCTTTGAGTTTTAGATGATTAAGAATGATTTGGCTGAATATGTTTGTTTATTATGACCAGAAATATGCAAAAAAAACTGAAAACATTTCGTTGGAAAAAGCAAAGTGATTTTTTATTAAATTTATAATTCAATTTATTAACCCTTAATTCAATAATTATGTTTGGAGATATGATGGGAAAGCTTCAGGAAATGAAGCAAAAAGTAGAAGAAACAAAACAAAGACTGGATACAATAACAGTAATTGGTGAATCAGGGAATGGCCGTGTTAAGGTTACGGCAAATGGTAACAAAAAAGTCGTGAATATTACGTTACTAGACCAGGTTCTCAAAGGAGATAAGGAAGAACTTGAGGATCTTTTGTTAATTGCCGTAAACAGAGCACTTGAGCAATCCGAAAAAGTTTATGAAGCCGAAATGCAAGGAGCTACAAAGGGATTTTTACCAAACATTCCGGGAATGTAAAGCAGTAATTATTTTCCAATAAGGCTATTTCTTTTCATCATTTTTTATATTAATTTTAATAGGACCAATACAGGTTTTATGATTAATATAGTTGCCTATCAATTAGCTGAAAGTATCAATATAAAAAAGTTTAAAGAAGATTATGATGGGGAATTTATCAGCGGAAGTTCATTTGAATTATTTTACCGCTACAAGCAAGGCTACTTATATATTTTAAATTATGGTGTTGTTGTATTTGCAAATATTGAGGAATTAGATAAGATAAATTTCATCCGGCTTATTAAGGAATATGCAACCAATATTCTTGAAAAAAAATATAAGGAAGATTTTATTATTCAAACCAGCGAAGTAAATACTCCTGTTTTTTCATATAATTCTATTTCCGTACCTGTTATTAATGATGCTTTGATTAATATTACAATGCTTCAGGTTGCCCAATCCACAGCTCTTGATTATTTTCTTGAAATTGCCCAGAATTTACTTGATGAAACTTTAATACTCACAAAAAGATTAGAGCTTTTTGGCAGATTGAGAATCGGAGAAAAAAACCTGTTGAAATTTATCGGCAAAACATTAAACACAAAAAGCAAGATTATTGATGACTTGTATATAATTGATTCTCCCGCAGTTGTTTGGGAAGATGAAATTTTAGGAAAAGTACATACAGGATTATCAAAAACCTTCGATATATCTATACGTTTTAGGGAGCTTGAATATATGCTAAAAAGTGTGGAAACCAACCATTCAATTTTTATTGAACTTGTGCATGCAAAAGAAAGCCATAGATTAGAATGGATCATTATTATTCTCATTTTAATTGAGGTGATTCATATGGTTTATACTATTGTCTTTTAATTTTTTTTCATTTTCAGAACATTCCTGTACCTTTAGACTTATCCCATTTAATTAAAAATGAAAAATCTTTTTTTTCTGCTTTTTATTTTGTTTTCACGCATTTTATTTTCGCAGGAATTGCTGTTGATAAATACAGAATTAAAAACTTCATTTCGTGGATTATCAATAGTAGATGAAAATATTGCCTGGATAAGCGGCAACAATGGATATATCGGGACTACAATAAATGCAGGGAGCAAATGGCACTTTTTTCAAATTCCAGGTTATGAAACTCTTGATTTTCGCAGTATTTATGCCTTTGATGAGAACAAGGCCATAGTTGCCAATGCCGGTTCCCCAGCTTTTATTTTTATCACCTCAAATGGTGGATTAACATGGCATAATGTGTACACTGATCAAAGAAAAGAAATTTTCATTAATGGCATTACATTTTTTAATGAAAAGGAAGGTATCATTTTCGGGGATCCCGTTGAAAGCAGAATGTATCTTTTAAGGACACTAAACGGAGGTAATGATTGGACAGAGTCCCCTTTTAAAGAAAGGCCTGCTTTATTAGAGGGAGAGGCTGCTTTTGCAGCAAGCGGAACAACTATCAGAAGCTATAACCAGAACAGAATTATTATTGCAAGTGGTGGAATTGTTTCAAGGCTTTTTGTTTCTAAGGATAAAGGCAAATCCTGGAAAGTTTTTGCAACTCCTATTTTACAAGGGAAAAGTTCAACAGGAATTTTTTCTTTTGATTTTGCAGATAATAAAACAGGAATTATTGTTGGAGGGGATTATGCCCTAGACACGCTTAAAACAAACCACATTTTTTTGTCAAAAGATGCAGGACGAAACTGGCAAAAACCTATTACTGAAACCGGTGGTTACCGATCGAGTGTTGAATTTATCGATGGCATCACTTTAATTGCCACTGGAACTTCAGGCACAGATATTAGCCACGATGGTGGAAACAACTGGAGAAAACTAAGCCAAGAGGGTTTTCATGTGCTTAGGAAATCAAGAACAGGAAAACTTGTAATTCTTGCCGGATCAGAAGGAAGGATTGCAATTTTTAAAAATGAATAGTTAAAAAGGCCTTTTGTAGCTTAAAAAAATACAAAATAAAAGCAATTGAAAAAGCCTATTCTTTCTACTGCCATTACTTCTCAGAAAAAAATTATATATTTCCTGAAATATATCCAATTCATTTGGATATTAGACATCTTCATTGATTTTTTTCAACGATAATCAAAGAGGGACTTTGCTTTTTCTTAATTATAAAAAAATTAATTGCCTAATTAATTATTACAGCTTTAACAACTTTTACAAAATCAGCAAAATACAGGCAATAATAATAAACTCCACTCTGCAAATTTTCAGCCATCCATTGCACTTCATACTTTCCAAATGTAATGTTTTCACTTAAAAGTGTAGTAATTTCCTTTCCATATAAGTTATATACTTTTAGTTCAGCGAATCCTGTTGAGGGGGATACAAATGAAATTCGTGTAGAAATTTTAAAAGGATTGGGGAAATTTTTAAGTTCAATTTCAGGTTTTAGTTGTTTCGTATTAATGTCTTCCGTGTTTTTATTAATTGAATAATAATCAATTAAAGAATCTGCTCTATTTATAAACATAAAAACTATGCTGTCATTATTTGCCACTACTTTCATTGCTCCATAATCCTGATTATATTGCACAAGGCTTTCTGGAATAATGTCAACAAATGCTCTTTTACCGTGTCCTCCCAATCCATTCACCATGTATGTTAAACCATTAACAAAAATGCGTTCATAATTATGAGAATGCCCTGTAAGTACTGCAGTTGCTCCCCATTCAACAAAGGGCCACTGCAATCGAGGCTGGCTACGGTGATATTCCTCGGAAGTATATGGAGACTCGTGAAAATAAACAATTTTCCAGGGAGAAATTGAAGATTCCAAAGCATTTTTTAGCCATTGACCTTGAACAGAAGCACTTGAATCACCATCAATTTCAGTTGTATCGCTATTAAGAGCAAAAAAATGAACATCACCCCAAACAAAATCATAATAACGTTCATTACCGGGCAGAGTAAAATAATCAAAATAAGGCTTTCCATCTGCTGTTCTAACATCATGATTCCCTAATGTAGGAAAAAACCTGTTTATAGTACCTCCTAGACCATAAGTGCCTTTATAGGGATAAATATATTCATGAAAATACTTTCCTATATTTTTATCAATTGTTAATGAATCCCCTCCCTGGTAATTATTATCGCCAACAGTAATAATTAAATCTGGGTTCCAGCTTTTCATTAAATTGGAGACATCCAGTTGTGGTATTTTATCAACACCGTAATCGCCTATTACCCCAAAGGTTTGCCCTAAAATGTTTTGTGATAAGAAAAAAACAGCAACTAGATACATTGATATTGTTTTCTTCATATGTAAATAATTTATTCGTTTTTTATTTTTCCTCTAAGGAACTCATGAATGCTAAATGCATTTGTCTTTTTAATTGTTATCACAAATTTATCGGAAGCAATGTTATATTCATTTGTGTTTGTGAACGGTTCGTGCATGGCTATTTCATATGTATATAATTTGTTTTTTTAGTTGTCATATGGAATACGCCAGGTTATCTTCATTAGTGTTTGTGAACGGTTCGTGCATGGCTATTTCATATATATTTAATTTATTCGTTTGTAATATGGTATAGCCATGTTGTATTCATTTGTGTTTGCGGGGTGGTAGGTGCATGGCTAAATTATCTCACAGGTTATAGTTTATAAAAATTTAGCTGAAAAATTGTTTGAAATTGTCTATGTTACTTGTTAATATTTTTGCATTTTTATTTTAAATAATCTTGCCATTATTCAATGGCCTACTTTATTGGATTTTCATTTGCTTCTTGGTGATAAAAATGAAATAATTTCCACTAAATGAGCATTAAATTCCCCCCTAATGGATCAACTAATCAGATGTTTCTTAAATAAAAAAAACATCAAAAACAGTACACTTGTAGCCCAATCCATCTCTCAGTTTCACAGTTAGATATTGTCAAAAGCAATAAGTTTATTGTGAAAAAAAGCAATTAATTACATGGCATACATAATGCAATGTATACTATTTTTAATAGGCTTTTTTTCTTATTTACTCCTATGCAAGCAGACCTTAATAAAGTAAAAAAAATTTTGTTCAAATTGTTATCCCGTCAAATTTCAAATACAGGGATTAATTGGTTAAATACGGTCATTTACGATCTTGAAACCAATTACACTGAATCCTCTTTTATGCAATGGTATAGCTTAGTTCCCAGGTTCACTGGTACTGAAAAATTATTTGTTTCTGAAAAAGACACACTAGATGCAAATAAAATCAGAAAAGGATGGCATATTACTAATCTAACAATTGATCAAACCACACGTATTCTTTTAGTATTAAATGCTTTTCAGGGTAACATTTCAGAATATAATAAAACTTTAAATAAAATATTAAGTTCCGGGGATTTAAAAGAAATCGATGCATTGTTTTCTGCACTCCCACTACTGCCTTTTCCAAAAGAACAATGTGAACTGGCATTGGCAGGAAAAAGAACAAACATAAGTTCCTTGTTTGATCGAATAGCACTTAACAATCCTTTCCCTTCCGAATACTTAGACGATGACAACTGGAACCAGATGATTCTTAAGGCAGTTTTTATTGAAAGTCCACTCTATAAAATATATGGTCTTGATAAACGCATGAATATAAAACTTGCATCAATGCTTTTTGATTATGCCAAAGAGCGAAAAGCAGCCGGACGTGTAATCACACCAGAATTGTGGAGATTGGTTGCACCTTATGCTGAAAGTTCTGTTTTAGAAAGTATAAAACAAATGTTTGAACAGGAATTAATTCATAAATTCTCAGCAGCCCTGTTTTGCTCTTCCTGTAGCCTACCAGAGGCGAAAACATTAATTAAATCTTATCCTCAGCTTATGGAAAGAATTAAAGAAGAAAAAATCAATTGGGATGAAATTGGTAAAAAATGGTTTCATAAAATTTAAAAATAGAATAATGACAAAAAAAATGATGTTTATCGATCCGCATGTTCATATGGTATCACGAACTACTGATGATTATGAAGCTATGTATAAAGCAGGAATAGTTGCAATTATAACCTTTTGCATCAATTAAATCAAGCCAATGGATTGCAGAAGCCTCAAAAATTGTTGAACATATTTATTCACCAACCTTAACCTTAATTTATCTTCCTCATCTTGACTATAATCTTCAACGTTTGGGTACTATTGATGCAAGAATTAACAAAGACCTTAAAGAAATAGATGAGGTGTGCCGTGATCTAATTACTTTTTATGAATTAAAAGGTACGCATGTAATCCTGGTTTCAGAATATGGAATTACAAAAGTAGAAAATCCAATTTCCATTAATAGGGAACATAGATAGCATGGCTTTATAAAAGTAAGGAAAGAAACGTGGTAAAGAACTTTTGGATGCAGGAGCAAGCAGAGCTTTTGCTGTTGCCGATCATCAAATTTCTCATATTTATATAAAGGATAAAAAAGATATTAAAAAGGTTAAAGAATTAATTGAAAATATTAAGGGAATTCATCAAGTAATGGGAGAAGAGGAATTAAGTATAAACTTTTTATTCCATGAACGATCAGGACAACTAATGGCAGTGGCAGATAATAATTCTTGGTTCACTTACTATTACTGGTTGGATGACAATAAAGCTCCTGATTTTGCTTGCACAGTGGATATTCACCGTAAACCGGGATATGCCCGTTGAGCTGTTTACTAATCCTAAAATTTCTCATTTAAACCTATTAGTGGCTGGTAAATTATTGAAAAAAAAACTGGGTTTTCGTACACTTATGGATATCATTCCACTGGATGCTTCATTGGTTAAAGGTTCCTATGGTCGAATTCCAGAATCGAAAAATGATTGGCCCATTATAATTTCTAAAAACTAAACATACAATCCTCTTTTTCAATTGATTCTAAAGATGTTTTTGATATACTTTTATCTTCTATAAACAACATGGATTATAATACAAAATAACTTAAATAAAAAAACATGCGCACTGTAGCTTTATTATTTGTTGGAATTTATTTGTTATTTGCCTATTGGCAAATCAACGATCCTAATCCAATTCTATGGATTACCTTATATCTTGTCTCTGCATTTGTATCACTAAAAATGTATCAAAAAAAGAATAATTTGGAACTTCTTATTGTACTGCAGATTCTATATTCTTCAATGCTGATTAACTCCTGGGTACAAATAACAGCTTTTGAAGGTTTTTTTACACCTGGCCACGGCTTAAGCATGAAATCATTTAATCAGGAGTTGGCACGGGAAACTGCAGGACTAATGATTTGTCTGCTTACTTTTATAGTATATATGATTTATACTTTTTCGAAAAAATCAATCAGAATAAAAAATTGGGATAATTAAAATCAACAACTGTTTCAAGTTACGTTTTTTGCATAGCCCCTGGTGGCGTTTATCCCCACGTTCCAATCAGCAGAGCACCGAAGGAAAGCAATGACTTTTCAAATAGAACCAAGCCCGCCGCTTGTGGTTATGCAATGTTGGCTGTGGTTTTTAATTCTTCTTCCATTAATTCTTTTGCATATTTAAATTTTCTTGTTCCAATTGGTATTCTATTTAAGGAATATTTACAAAATTCAACGGCTGCATCAAGTTTGTTTTCCTTTTCTTCACAAAATGATTTTAAATGCATTATGCCATCTCTCATCGTTCCCATTGTTTTTTGGTCATTGTCTGTGGAGAATAGTTTCATTGAACTAAAATTTTCCTTTAAAAATCTTTCAAATTCAGAGTTATATATTTTATCTACTTTTAGCTGAGTTACAAAAGCTTCATAAAATAGATTGTTTAATTCTTTTAAGTCTTTTTTCAAAATGTCTATAACCAGAACCGAATACAAGGACTTTTTATGAATAAAATAAATACATTTTCTCCCTCCAATTGGAACAAGGTGAGCTGTCCATTTATTTTCTGTTCCATTTGCAATTTCATTTTTGTCCTGAACATTCACAAATGATTCAAGTTTCCTGGTGCAAAAAACTTACATCATAACTTCTTTATTTTTTTTCAGCAAAAGTCGTAAAAACTGTCCATTTATTAATTTTCTATTTATTCAATTAGCCGCAAAATGTTTACCTTAAATTTAACCTGAACTGGTTTAAAATGAACTTAACCAGGAACTCTTCCAGATTAATAATTCGCTGTTCTTTATGACTTGAATCTAATTTTAATATTTAGATGAATTAATAATTACTTTTTTAAACACCGGTTTATAATTTCAAATCATTTCTGTCTGAGATAGTTTAAGTTTGTTGTAAAACTAAACTATAAAAAAGAGCCGAATAAGGAAACTTAAAGGGCTCTTTTTCAAATTTATCTCAGGCTACAGTGATTTCAAATAATTATGAAATAATACTAATTGAAGGTTTTTCCATTATTTAGAAAAAAGTTATAAAACCAGGTTAAAGGTTAAATACAAAACAACGCACTTAAATTAACGAATTATAATTTTTCGGACAACTTGTTCTTTTTCAGTACCAATTTGTAGAAAATAGATTCCCTTGGCAATACCATTTAGCATAATTATTTCAGTTCCGTTTTGGGATGACAAATAATGTTTTTCCATAAGAATTTTTCCTTCTAAGGATTCTAGCTTTAGTTTAATATTCAGCGTTTCATTGCCTGAATAGGTAATATTTAATACCCCTGTTGAAGGAACCGGATAAACTTTAAAATGATTTTCAGAAATATTTACTTCAATTCCAGTATCATAGGCGCTTTCATCAGATTCAGCCTGTTTTATTTTGGTGGTAAAAATATCGGTATTGGCCCATCCCTGGAGATTAAATGGTCCCAAAACAGCATCGGTACGGTATGATCCAGTTACAAGCACAAACTTTTTGCTGTCAACCCATATTGACCTTCCTGCTTCCTCATGCTGGCTTTCATACTTTGTATCCAATTTTCCCTCAATATTCATCACCCATTTAAATTCCCCATTGGAATCATATTTAGCAATAAATATTTCTGCACTATCTTTTCCATTTATTACTTGTCCATTAAAATCGGCTGATATTCCATAATTTCCTGTAATATAAACATTTGAATCATCATCCGAAGCTATCCCCAAACCTGCATCTGCAAGACTTCCACCAGCATTTTTTGCCCATACAACCTGTCCATCTTTTGTAAAACAGGCTACAAAAATATCGCTGCTCCCATTGGAACTAACACTCTGGGTTCCAAAAGATGCTTTGCTGCTAAAACTTCCTGTCACATATATTCTGCCATCTTTTGCAGCTTTAACTCCCATACCAGCTTCCCTACTTGAACCACCTTCATTTTTTATCCAAATTAAATTTCCAGCAGGATCATATTTAACAAGGTAGGCATCTCTTCCTCCTTTTGACTTTACAGCAACTCCATCAAAATTAACATCCCCGTCTATCTGACCAGTAACATAAATAAAACCTTCTGCATCAACCGTTATACCAGAGCCCTCATCATCATTTGGACCACCACCTCTTTTCAACCAGATTAAGTTGCCTGATAAATCATATTTTGCTATAAATGCATCTTTTTTTCCTGCACTAATAGCCTTAATAGCGCCATCATTATTAAAAAGAGCTGTGTCTCTGATATAACCGGTTACATAAACCGCATCCTTAGAAATTGCAATGGACTGGCCTTTATCACTCAATGGCCCCCCTCCCCTGTGAGCCCATAATGGAAC
>JACCXN010000033.1 GCA_013696965.1 Bacteroidota bacterium
ATCTCTCTTTTAAATAAATGCACTTTGCGCCCACCTAAGAATAAAAAACATAAGGGTGAAGGGTGTTTTTTTGCAAATGATGCCTCAGGGTGGATATTATATTCTTTTAATGGCATTTCTATGTTGAGTTGATTCAAACTACAATTGTTTCTACGGTTTTTTATTTACTGTTTTCTAAATTTTTACAAATAACATACCCGATTTAGGTTTATTATTGTTTTTATGTGGCGAAGATTCGTTGAGTGCGAATTAGGATAGCCAAAGAGTATTATTTCCTGTAATCATGTAGGAATGAGTTTCCCCTTATGTGCAATCTGTTATACTATTAATAAGTTACATGATTTACCTATTTCTATTCACTGTTGTCCTGGGAAAAGGATAGAGATTCCTCATTTCGCTACGCTCCATTCGGAATGGCAAGGGATTCAGTTATATCAATGAGAGGGAGGGGTTAAAATAATTTTGATGTGCTGGGGCGTTAAGGGGCGTTAGCCCTGTATTCTTCGTAGCAAAACGTATGTGTAGCAAAAAAGGGGCGTTAGCCCTGATATCTTTCCTAATCGTACCATGGGCTCAATCTGATGTCAGGGCTACGCCCCTTTTTTTAAATTTTCATTGTTTTTCTACCAAGATTTTGGGGCTACGCCCCATTATTACTGTAGCATAAGGGGCGTTAGCCCTGTATTCTTCGTAGAAAAATGTATGTGTAAATAAAAAGGGGCGTAGCCCTGATATCTTTCCTAATCGTACCATAGGCTCAATCTGATGTTAGGGCTACGCCCCTTTTTTTTAAATTTTCATTGTTTTTCTACCAAGATTTTAGGGCTACGCCCCATTATTACTGTAGCATAAGGGGCGTTAGCCCTGTATTCTTCGTAGCAAAACGTATGTGTAGCAAAAAAGGGGCGTTAGCCCTGATATCTTTCCTAATCGTACCATGGGCTCAATCTGATGTCAGGGCTACGCCCCTGTTTTTTAAATTTTTCATTGTTTTTCTACCAAGATTTTGGGGCTACGCCCCATTGTTTTTTGCTATAATTGATTTTATTCTTTAATCCAGAAAAAACATTGAATTTAGAAAATCACTTCCCAATTGGTAAGGTAAAATGAAAAGTAGTTCCTTTTTCAGGTTTGCATTCCACCCAAATTTCACCTTTGTGCTTTTCCACAAAATCTTTTACCAGTATCAGGCCCAGACCTTTCGGTTTCCCCTCTTCATCTTTCTGTTCTGAAACAAAAGCTTCATTACTGAATAATTTACTTCTTATTTCTTCAGGTATGCCTTTCCCAGTATCAGCAACGGAGATTTCAATAAACCCTTTCTCTTTTTTTTGTGCGGAAATGGTGATTTTTCCACCCTCTGGGGTGAATTTTATGGCATTGGTAACGAGGTTCTGAAAGATGGAACGCAGCAGTAACGGATCTGCTTTTACCAGAATATCAGTATCAATATTATTTACAATGTCAATGTTTTTTTGATTTGCATTTACCTGAATCAATTTTAATGAGAACAGAACGAATTCATATAAATTTATCGTCTGCGGATTAAAAATTATTTTTTTTGTTTTCTGATTCGACCACTCCACCAGTTCGTTGAGCTGTTCAATTATTTTTTTTGAAGATGTATTAATTATTCCTGAGAAATTTTTTATTTCATCCTTCTTCAGCGCTTCTATATTATTCAGGATAATGTTAGAGGAAGAAACAATGGCTGCAACCGGGTTTCTTAAATCGTGTGAAATGATAGAAATAAATTTGTCTTTTGTTTTACCAATCTCCTCAAGTTCAGCGTTAATTTCTTCCATTCTCCCGTAAGCCGATTCCAGTTCAATGGTTCTTTCTTTTACCTTGTTTTCCAGGGTTTTGTATAGCTCTTTAAGCTCATTTGTGGTTTTTATTTGGGATGATATATCTAAATAAATTGCATAAGATCCTAAAAATTCATCATCAACTATAATCGGAAACTTTACTGCCAGCACATCAATTAATTCATTGTCTTTTCTTTTTCTTTTTGTTTCAAGCCTGTCAAATTTGCCATTTTTAACTTTTTGTACAATTTCATTATATTCTATAACAAAACCTTCCGGAATTATTAAGTCTTTAAGGTTCTTATCTTTCACTTCATTGGCAGTGTATTGAAATGTTTCCTCAAAAATTTTGTTGATCTTTATTATCTGTTCTTTTTTATTTAAAAGAACTATTGCAAAAGGGGCTGAATAAAAAAGTTCCTCAAGGTATGTGTTTAGTTTTTTTAACTCAGCCTTAGATTTTTTTTGCTCTGTAACATCTGTGGTAATTTTTAATATGCATGCTTTATTGTTAAATTCTATTTGTATGGCAACCAATTCTACATCTATCTCCTGGCCATCATCTTTAATGTTTTTTGTATTTAAATATATATCCTTGTCTTCCGAAACTTTTTTTAACTGTTCTTTCAAAAATTCCCGCTCACCTTCAGGCACAATATCCATAAAAGTTTTTGCAAGCAATTTTTCTTCAGAATAGGATAATACTTTAATGGCTGCGGCATTTACCTTAAGAAATTTTAAATCTTCTTTGTCAATTACGATCATGGCCAATGGATTTTTTTCAAAAAGGGCCAGGTAATAATCTTTCTGCTTCTCCATGGTGATTGTATTTTATGCTTTAAGTTCAGAAAAAACATTGAATTTAGAAAATCACTTTCCAATTGGTAATGTAAAATGAAAAGTAGTTCCTTTTCCCAACTCACTTTCAACCCAAATTTTTCGCTTATGTTTTTTAATAAATTCTTTTACAAGAATTAAACCAAAGCCTGATTTATCATCAGAATTTTCATTTAACAAAATTGTATCATCACTGAATAACCATTTAAAGACGATTTTTCAAAGTGAAATTATTAGAAAAATTTCAGTAAATTTAATGGAAATGAATTTATTAAAGTTGCAACATCATGTTGAATATAAAAACTAAACCTATAATTCTATTAGCCGGGAAAAAAAACAAGCCTTTTATAGAGCTTGCCCAGCTTTTAAAAGGAATAAAAAAATGGAAGCTTGTTTTAATAGATTCAGCAATAAAGCTTAAAGAGAATATTGCCAAAGAAAAGCCCGATTTAATATTAACAAGTGATGATCCGGAATTTTCTGCTGCCTGTAAATTATTAAAATCCCAGCCTAACACAAAGGACATTATCATATTGGCTATTACAAAAGAGCAGGCATTAAACATTAGATTTTTATCTTCATTCTCTGATGATTTTATAGTAGAGCCAGTTAATTGGGAGCAATTAAAAAACAGAATACAGGCGTTCACTAAAAGTACCCTTCAAATAAAAGAAATGGCCACAGAATTAAATCAAACCAAAGTTTTTATGATGTTCTTCAGGGCATCCTCGGCCTCAACTGGTTCAGGATTGGGCTTGTTTTTGGTACAAGAAATGCTCAACAAAATAGGTGGTAAAATAAAACTGAAGTCAGAAGTAGGAAAAGGATCAGTTTTTTCAGTGATTTTGAAAAAGGAAAAGGCTTAATTTAAATTGTTTTTCATCATCGTTATAAGTTCTTCCTTTTCCTTTATTTGGCTTTTTACAGTATTAATGATAGTTTTTAAAAAACGGATTTCTTTGTTGAGTTTTAAAATCAACAATTCATTGCTATTGCGCACATTTGAGTCTAATTTAAAACCAGTCGCAAGTGGAGGTATGTTTACTGGGGGATTATTATCCAAAGTGGTGTCTTCAATAGGTATATCTTTCAACATATTGCCATTTCCTGTTAAAAGCCATTCACTATTCAATTCTGGAAAAACGTTCGATATTTTCATTAGTTTATCAATCCCAAAATTTTTCTTATAGGTTATCATCTGAGTCATCTGGCTGGCAGAACACTCTATTTTTTTACCAAACTTAGTAAAAGAAAGCCCCTTATATTCAATGAATTCCTTGAGTCTTGAAGAAAAATTATGCATTTGTTTAAAAAAATTACATTAATAATATTAAACGTTGATTTTATTTAATATTTTTGTTTATGTATATTTAAAACTGTTAATTATATTTAACAAAGATGCAGCAAAACCCCGAATACACAACAGAATTAGAAAATTATTATAAAATTACTGTGCAAAAGCTTGTTGCAGAGCTTGCCGGATGCTCTACAGGCCTGGTTAGCATGGTGTGGAAAGGGCAGAGAAATAATTTACAGGTAAAAAAAGCAACCCAATTTGTGGTTATTAAGGTAGGGGAAATTAAAAAAGAGTGGACCCAAAAAGCAGATAATGATACACCAACTTTTAATGATCGATGACGATGAAGATTTTTTATTTATGAATAAAATAATAATTAAAAGATCGGGAATTGTTAAAGAAATGATTGTTTTAGAAGCCTCACAAGCAATAAAACATTTAAAAGAGGGGAATGAAAATTCTAAAATTTTACCCAATGCGATTCTTTTGGACCTTCACATGTATCCAATGGATGGGTTTGAATTTTTAGCCGCTTTCGATCTACTTCCAACAGAAATTAAAGATATTCCCATATATATATTATCTTCAAGCGTTGATCCTAATGATTATAAAAAAGCAATGAAGTTCCCTTATGTAAAAGATTTTTTACATAAGCCATTAACCATCTCAGATGTTCAAAATTTGGTTCCACTTTAAGAAATTAGAATGTTTGGGACTTCACCTTTATAACTACAGCATACTTTTCAGAAGTGACTTATATCGTTTCCTGTAATTATTGGATAATTAGAATGCAGAATGAACTTTTCTGGATATTGCTGAATTAAAAAAACCGGTAGTTCCCATTCATCCGTCTGTTTGTTTTAGGCACAAACACTGCAAATTATTTTTTATGAGGTGGCAAAAATTTTCAGGAACGTCAAAATAGCAAATTTCAAAGCAGCTATGAGGCAAGTGGGGCTGCTTTAAGAGTTGGGCTGATGGTCAGCTTTTCCAATTGGTAATGTAAAATGAAAAGTAGTTCCTTTTCCCAACTCACTTTCAACCCAAACCTTTCCTTTATGTTTTTTAATAAAGTCTTTTACAAGAATTAAACCCAAGCCTGTAGATTTGCCCTTTTCAGGTTCTGAATTACTTATAACAGCTTCATCACTAAATAATTTTTTGCTATCCTCGTCAGACATTCCAATACCTGTATCCTTTATTGAAACCTGGATAAACGAATTCCCTTTTTTAAGAGCAGAAACTATAATTCTGCCTCCCTTTGGAGTAAATTTGACAGAGTTAGTTACAAGGTTCTGAAAAACTGACCTTATTAAAAACGGGTCAACCCAAACCTGAAAAGATTTATCTACTTCATTAATAATTTGTATCTCTTTTTGTTTAGCATTTTCTATTATGAGTTCTGTTGACAGGGAAACTAATTCATATAAATTCCGGTTTTGAGGGTCGAAGTTTATTTTTTTTGTTTTTTGTTTTGACAACGCTACAAGTTCGTTGAGCTGATCAATAATTTTTACCGAAGCTCTGTTGATTATTTTAGTAAAATCCGAAATCATTTCCTGTTCAAGTGTTTTAGCATTTTTAATCATAATTTCAGAAGTAGAAATTATGGCAGAAACAGGATTTCTTAAATCGTGTGAAATAATAGAAATAAATTTGTCTTTAGACTTTGCGACTTCTTCAAGTTCAACATTGATTTCTTCAAGTCTGCTATATGCAGATTCTAAAACTTTAGTTCTTTCCGAAACTCTTCTTTCAAGTTCTGAATATAGCTCTTTGAGTTCTTTCTGTGCTTTTTTCTCTTCTGATATATCTAAATAAATGGCGTAAGAGCCTTTGATTTTTTTGTCAATCATAACAGGGAATTTTACAGCCAAAACATCCATTAATTCATTCTCTTTTGTTTTTATTTTTGTCTGAAGCTGAACATATTGCCCATCGTTTACTTTTTCTGTCATTTCTTGGTGTTCTGCAAAGTATTCTTCAGGTATAAAGGTTTGAGGCAGGGTTCTATTTTTTAATTCATCAGTAGAAAAATTGAAATTTTTTTCAAAAGTCTTATTTACTGCATTAATTTGTTCATTTCCATTTAAAAATGCAATTGCAAAAGGAGAGGAATTAAACAATTCCTCAAAAAATAGTGCAGTTGTTTCTTTTGCAAATTTTAATATGCAGTCTTTGTTTTTATATATTATATTACAAGCGGTGACTTGAAAATCAATTTTATCACTTTTTTTCTTTATATTTTGAATGAAAAAGGTTACAGTTTCTTTTTCAGGAATTCCATTTAAATTGTTTAGGATTTCGTTGATGTCTGCTCCACTAACAATATCTTTCATACTCATCGTTAGTAATTCATTTTCAGAATAACCGAGGGTAGATGTGGCAGCCGGATTTACCTTTAAAAAATTCATATTCTCTTTTTCAATGATTATCACAGCTAAGGGAATAGTTCTAAAAAGGGTATCAAAAATATTTTCTTCCATAATCATCTTTTGTAATATAGTAAAGTTAAAAAATTCTGTGTAAATTCAAATGTAGCAAATGTGGCTTGCAAATGTGCCAAATGTTTGACTGATTTCACGTTATAGGTTTTCCGAATTTTAGCATTACTTACAACTATTATTTAACATCAACCAGTTTTTTTGTTATTGGATAATTATTAACTTTATAAAGGAAGGATTGGTATTAGTACATTTTGTCCTAATGAAGTATTTTGTCAACCAAAATGGTGGTGAAATTTATATTGAAAGTGAAGAACACAAAGGAACTACAGTGATTTTTACACTGCCATTGGCTGATGATTCACTTTATTAGTGGGGAATGACTGTGTATTAGTGCTATATCTTCACTATCAATTTTATTTGCTTTCAAATGTTTGTTTGTCCCCATTAGATTAAATTTAATACAAAAATTGGACAAATTTAGGATGTGGGTATTCGAATAGAAGCGGAGGGTAAATATAATTTTGATGTGCTAAGGTATCAATGGGGCGTAGCCCTAAAATCTTGGTAGAAAAACAATGGAAATTTAAAGGTAGGTTTGCCTGGCAAGAAGGATATGGGTCATTTTCCTAAATCAATGGGGCGTAGCCCCAAAATCTTGGTAGAAAAACAATGGAAATTTAAAAAAAAACAGGGGCGTAGCCCTGACATCATTACAACAATGGCAAATACATACACACAATTATACATCCAATTCGTTTTTTCGATACAAGGGCGGCAAAACCTAATCAAAGAATCATTCAGAGATGAATTGGAAAAAGTGATGTGTGGAATTGTTACCAACCATAAATGTAAAACATACGCAATTTATTGCAATCCAGACCATACCCATATTTTTGTGGGAATGCACCCAACAATTTCGCCTTCTAAACTAATGGAACAAGTGAAATCGGGTTCGTCAAAATGGCTGAATGAATCCCGATAATCGGGATGGGGAAATTTTCGTGGCAAGATGGTTATGGGGCTTTTACCTATTCAAAATCGCATATCGACAAAGTAGTGAACTATGTTTTGAACCAACCAGAACATCATAAAAAACAATCTTCCCGAGACGAATACTTGTTACTATTAAAAAAATTTGAAATTGAATATGATGCAACATATTTGTTTGAATGTTACGATTAGGAAAGATTACAGGGCTAACGCCCCTTTTTATCTACATACATTTTTCTACCAAGAATACAGGGCTAACGCCCCTTTTTTGCTACGAAGAATACAGGGCTACGCCCCTTATGCTACGGTAATAATGGGGCGTAGCCCTAAAATCTCCGTAGAAAAACAACGAAAATTTAAAAAACAGGGGCGTAGCCCTGAAAT
>JACCXN010000034.1 GCA_013696965.1 Bacteroidota bacterium
ATTGCATATAAGCAAGTGGCGGTCTTGGTGCTCTATTGCAAAGCCTGGAATTTCTATTAACTTTGCTGCTCACGGTTTTTGGTTCGGTGCTGCAATCGCCACCTGCTTATATGCAAAAAACGTTAGCGGAAACCCTAAGGGCGACCGTGCAAGAATTAACGTAACGGACATGAAACAAAATTTTAACCACATCAGACACCAGCGGACGACTGACCAACACGCAGACCGACCCAATGTATTTTTATTTTTTGCCCTCCCGCATTTTTTAAAAACAATTTTATTGCCGACACACATTTGGCACATTTGGTTTTGCCCAACAGCAAAAGCCGACCCTTCGCAAAACCAAAAGAGCCAAATTTTCCCTCGCTCTGTTTGGCTTCTCTGCATCTTGACAATGTTGTTCTCCATTGACAGTTTTGCACAAATCAAAACACCGCAGACACCGCAATTTGAAAATCAACAACCTCAGACACCAACTCAAAATGCTTTAGGTGCAACGAGTAACGACATTATGGAGCAGACCTACCGTAATGCTGAGAAACAAATGGGAGCATACATGAACAGACCTTACCTGACACCTGAACAAAACCAGAAAGCCGCTCAACAATTTCAAATGCAACAGTTGCAAAACCAATCAGGTTATGGAAATCCGACTGCCCAAAACAATTTCAACCAAATGACACCGAAAGCCAAAATGGAAAAGGAAATGGTTGAAATATTAAAGGAAAGTGAACACAGCAATTCCATCACAAACGAAAAAGACTATTACAATTCAGACTATTTCAAAAATGACCTTTCAGGTTACATCAAAGCAAAACAGGTAATACAAGAAATGCTTAACGGCAAACTGACTTTAAGCATTAAGGACGCTTTTTACTTTTCAGAAGCAGCTTTTGGCGACCTGCATTTAACTTATCAAGAATACAACAATACCATAAAAGCAAACATCGACTTCATTAAGCAATGGCTGAAAGAAAATGGTTACAATTTGAATAATCCCGAAGCCCTGCATTATGGCATTCAAAAATTTATGTCTGACACATTATATATTACAGTTGATAGCAAAAAGCAAGGACACATTCCATACTATTACGATTATATTGACATTCTTTCAGGAAAAGACAGAAAAAATTACTTTGTAACTAAAACCATTGCCACAGGTAGCGGACAATGCCACACTTTTCCAATTACTTATTTGATTTTAGCCGAAGCACTCGGCATTGAAGCAAATTTGGCTTATAATCCGCAACATTCCTTTATCCGGTACAAAAACGATCAGGGTGCAGTGATTAACTACGAAACAACGGTTGACAAGTTTCTGCCAAATTCATTTTACATTGAAACGCTTCCTGTAATGGCAGAAGCACAAAGAAACAGCTTGTATGTAACCGAACTAAACAAAAAACAAGTTGTAGCTTCCGTGCTGTTTGACTTGGCAGTTAATTTCATTAAAGAGCATTGGTTACATGACAAATCATTTGTTATTGATTGCATCAATTCGGCAGAGCCATTTTTTCCAAGACAAGGTTTCATCAACACCGCAAACAACTATTTACACAAGCGATTATATGCAGACGACTTCAATAGTAAAATTCAGGAAAGGGGAATTAAAGACTTGAAAGAAATGGAAAAATACCCCGATGTATTGCAAGCATACAAAAACTACTATGGTTATATGGAAAGTGTAAGCAAATTAGGAATACAGGATTTTCCAGAAGCCGAATATTTACAGCTTCTTAAATACTATGACCAAAAGGGAAAAATACAAACAGCACAAAAGATAAATGCAAAATCAAAAAAATCATTATTCATAAATTAATACTTTTACCATGATGAAAACCTATATCCGAATATTCGTAGCAACCTTGTTGCTTTTTGGTGCTTGCAAAACGCAAAAGCCAATAATTAATGACAGTGTTTCTCATGCACCAGATGAAACTGTTCAGCCAAAGGTGGACACAGCCAATTATAACTATCCACCACCACGATATTACAGCGTTCCAAAGAAAGTATTCAAAGAATTAGAAAACTATGAAACGGCTTTTGACGAACTCAAAGCCATGTTGGAAGGCACTAAAGAACCAAATTTTGAAAGAGCCGTCTTTATCAGTGAAAATCCTTATCACGGAAGTAAATATACATACCAACAATTTCAAGAAATCATTGATGTTCATTTGTATTTTATCAATCAAATTATCAGTGAAAATGACAAGAGCGACAGCATTGATTTTAATGTAAAAGTTAATCAATACGGCAGGTTCAACATGGACGACATTAGACATTTACCTGACGAGAAAAAAGAACTTTATAAAAAAGCAATTGCCAATTGGTCAATCTTTACTTACATCACCGATACCGTAAAAATTTATCCGTTTTTTCATAAACCTTTTTCTTATGCTACACATGACCCTTTTGGAATAAAAGATTGGTCAAATTCACAGGTAATTAATCTTCTTTATTCACAAGAACAAAAGGGCAACTGCTTTGCTCTGACTGCATTTTTCAAAATACTATCCGACAGGTTGAAATCGGATGCGAGAATTTGCACCGCCCCACAGCACATTTACATTCAGCACAAAGACAAAAAAGGAGACTATTACAATGTTGAACTTGCAACCGCAGGACATCCCGGTGATGGAACAATTCAGACATTGACGCATACAACCACAGAAGGAATTAAAAGCGGTATTGCATTAAGAAGTTACGACACCAAACAAAGTATAGGCATTTGTTTAATAAATCTTGCTAAGAGCTATGAGCATAAGTTCGGTTCTAAAGACGATGATTTCATGCTCAAATGTGCTGAATTGGTTCTGAAGAATGACAGATTAAACCTAAATGCTTTATTGCTAAAACAACAGATTTTAGATGCAAGAGTAACAGGTTACGCAATAGAAAACAACATCAACGACATCAACAATCTGAAAGCAAACAGTGAAATTTCACATACTGTTTATGAACTTGAAAGACACATTGCCTTGCTGTATCGCTTGGGCTATCGTCAAATGCCCTACGACATGCAGGAAATTATCATGACAGGGATAATTCCTGAAACTTTTGTAGATAAAAATCCAACTCCGTTCACCACCATTGACCCAGTTGACGAACACAGAAAAAAGTTTACAACTCTTTATGGTGGTGTTTTTCAAGAAGTATTTGTAACAAGAGAATTTGAACCGTTTGGACATTTTACCTTTCAAACTGCCACCAACAAAATCACAGTCATTGACACCACAGCACAAACAGGATTTTTAATTGACCCTGTTGCTTTTGCTTACGATTTTGGAGCAAGAATGTATGATGCAAGGTTGGGGATGTTCACAAGTGTTGACCCCAAATTCAATGTGTTTCCTTCAAGGTCTCCCTACTCTGCTTTTATGAATAACCCGATATTTTGGGACGACCCTGATGGACAATGTCCTATTTGTCCTTGGTTAGATGCAATAGTGGATATTGGTTTTGTAGCCTACGATGTAGGTTTATTAATTCATGAAAAGGTAACTACAGGCTCTACAAGCGGAGCAAATTGGGCGGCTCTTACTGCTGATGTTGGTTCTATTTTTATTCCTATGTCAGTCGGAGCAGGTATGGCAGTTCGTGCAGGTTTAACCACCACAAAAATAGGTGCTAAAACAACGACAAAACTTGTAATTAAAAGTGCCGATAATGTTAAGGATATAACTACTCAAGTTCTAAAAAAACATGACATTGCCGCTGATGCAGTTAAAGTAGTTCAAGGAAAGTCAGATAAAGTGGCAGTAATTGGTCAGGGAATGACAAGAGTTAAAGGGTTAGGTGATGAAATTGGTGCTAATGTGTTTAATCCATCGAAAGCAGCACAAAAAGAATGGGATGATTTATTAATAAAATCAGGAGGAGGTAAATTGAGTGATGATGTGGTTAAGAACACAAAACTACATAAAGAAAATCAAACATGGATTAAACAAATGAAAGATGAAGGTGCAACAATAATAGACATTGGAAGTCAACAAGGCAAATCTAAAAGCACATTTTACGAAATGGAAAAAACTACCATATATGGAAGCGGAAATTAAAAATTTACCAAAAGATATTGGACAGAAAATATTGATTGTGGTTAAGAATACTAAATCAATTTTTCAACCATTGAAGTCGTATGACTATGTTCTTGAAAAAATTGAGTTTGATAAGAGCTTAGTTATAAAATACGCATTAAATATAATTTACAGTAATCATTCGGCTAATAGAAAAATAATTATTCACTATGAGCCGATTGATATAGAAAACAAAAGTATTGATATGCTAACACTGCATATAATTAAAATGAATGACTCTGAAAAGGAAATTGAATTTTATAGGTTTTTAAAAAAATGCGATATTCAAATTGACTTGGACACATTGCTTTATATAAATCACGATAAATCGTGGTCATTTAAAGAAAATACAAAAGTTGTTCTGAAACTGAATTTGCTATACTTGACCACATTAGCAGAAAATATTATTACGGGTAAAAAGTGGGAAGAAGGATTAAAGTTTAAGTGGGATGAGCAATTAGAAAAAATGATATATGAAGAACAAAAAAATATATTATATAAGGACAACAAGCAAGAGTAATGCATTCATCCGTAAGCACACACATTTGCAAGTCGCACAAGCCAACTCACAAACCAAAACTTGCAAAAGAGTGTGCTTTTTGCCACCCAAGTAAAAAATTGTTTTTAAAAATTTCCAACCCTTCAAAAAAAATAAAAATACGCAACCGCACAACCCACGACAGACTATGCAACTCGACACGAAAGCCAGAAGGGCATCCGCTAACAGCACCTACAAGAAATTGGCGGTTCAGTGGTTAAATAAAGCTTTGTGCTTCGTATCAAGTTTTGTGGTGGCAGACAGTTTTCGTCTCCGAAATCGCCAACTTCTTGTAGCTGCAAACCGTTAAATGACCTTGCGAATATTTTTTGAGAAGTCATGTAACTTCGCGTTAGCCGCAGCGGAAAAAGTAGCCGCGATTTTTTCAGAGCATGGACATCATTCATGATCAATGAATGCACAGACAAAATCCCGGCTCCTTCAAAAAAATTTCAGGGACAAAAACATTATTTTGACCAGACAGTTGTCGTTTGATAGACTCAAAACTAACGAGGCCGCCTTTTCCGAGTAAGCAATAGCGTAGTTGTCGTGGTGTTGGGTTAAGGCGCAAACGCCATTTAACAGGCGGTTAACGCCAACCTGGGCATTGGGTAAAGAATGTGTGT
>JACCXN010000035.1 GCA_013696965.1 Bacteroidota bacterium
AATACTGAAACATGTTTTGTAAAACCTGTTCTCTGCTTATGCTTGGTTTCATTGGTGGATTTACCGGATTGATTATTTTTTTTTCTGTTGTTGTGTTTTCTGTTCCTAATATTTCTTGTGCTTTCATTAAGGCTTCGCGTTTTGTGGAGTTTTCTTTGTGCAGTATAAAATCAATTACATCAAGGCTTTTACCGTGTGTTTTGCAATTGGAACTAAAACAATACGCTGTATGGGTTTTGTAGTAAACTTGCAGGCTTGGTGTTTTATCTTCGTGGAAGGGACAATTTAACCGTAAGTTCTTATCGGGTTTTAAGCTGTAGTAACTCAATACTGTTGCTAATGTTAGCTTTGCTTTGATTTCTTGTATTTCCATTTTTGTCTTGTTGAAAATCCTGCAATAATATTATTCATTATTTTGAAAGCAAAAATACAATTAACTTTCATATATTTGCAATAGAATTTCAACATAAGCAAAATAACAGTCCAAAACTTTCAAATTATGGTAAATTTGCAGACAACAATAGAACTTTGGAACATGAAGTTTAACGACAAAATCAAAGCCTTACGAAAGGCCTCCAATATGAACCAACAAGAGTTGGCAGATAAAATACATATACACGTTACCCACTTGTCAAAAATGGAAAACGGCCATTTACTGCCCTCTATTGATATTGTGCAACGATTAATGAAAGTGTTTGCCGTAAGTGCCGACAACCTTTTAAACGACAAGGAAAACAGTGTAGTGGAGCTACAGAACCACGAACTAAATGAACAGTTGATGTTGATTAATCAACTTGACGAAGATGAAAAAAATGCACTGGTGAAAATTATAAACTCTATGCTTACAAAAAAACGGATGAAGGATTTATTAGACGGTAAAATAAACTTCTAAATAAATAAATCTCTCTTACTCTTCCAATGTGTTCCGGATCATTGATTGTATGCTTACCAAATCAAAGTTTAAGGATTTCTTTCAGAATGTGAAGGCTCGGTTATAAACCCTTTCCTAAAGCCTGGCCTGTACTTTGTCACGAAGCCCTTACACGCCTTGGCTTCAGCTTAGCCTACTGGGGAAGCTGAAAATGTATTGTTTGTTCGAGTTGTACTTTTACTGGTTTTCCTCTTTGAATACCAGGTAACCAATTATCCATTAGATTAATTATTCGTACAGCTTCTTCATCGAGCAAAGGGTGGACGTTTTGAATCACTTTTACATTTCCTATAGTGCCATCTTCTTCTATTGTGAAACCTAAAAGGACTGTACCTTTAATCCTTTTTTCAAGAGCTTCTGCAGGGTAGGTAAGATTTTTATTTAAATATTCATTTATACCTTCTTTCCCATTTGGGTACATAGGAAATCTATCTACCAAAGAAAATCCTCCTTCAGGAACTTCAAAAAATTTTACTTCCTGGTAATTTTTTTCTTTTATTAATTTCTCTTCAAATTCTTTACTCCCCGTTTGACAAACCCCTAAAAAGGGGAAAAACAAAAAAGCAATTAAAAAATTGGTTATTTTCATTGAACTAATTCTTTTATACCATTTAAAACTAGAATTATACCGAGAATAATAAAACCAAATCCAGAAATAAAACCTCTATAATTACTTGCTCCTATATCTTCACCCTCAGGAATTGGATCTTTAATAACTTTTATTAAAATCCAAAAACCAACTACAAAAGAAATTAATCCACCTAAGAATTTTAACCAAATCATTATTTAGCTTTTTGTTGTAATGTGGTATTTAAAATTGTTATTTTCATTTCGGTGCTTCCAATTAAAATTGTTTTTTCTAAATTGGAAAATGATGTTTTATTAATTGCTCTGGTTGCTCCAAAACCAGTAGCAATTGCACCTAATCCAATTGCTCCTTTTAAATTATTTCCTTCAGAAAAATCAAATGCAGATTGAAATAAACCTCCAGTAGTTGACAATCCTATTCCTAAAGTTAATAAGGCTGCTCCTACTGGTTGTGCACCTGGAACGAAAGATACTCCATATCCAACTAAAGAAGTTGCACTACCAACAGTTCCTAATGCTTCACCGGTAACTGAAGCTGCCCCTTTCATAAAATTAACCTGCCCTTGGTGAATATTCTGCACTACTGGATTACTCATTGTTCTTGCGTGGTCTGACATAGTACCACCATCTACTGTTGCTTCATTCAATCCAAAAGAAACAGGGGTTTTCGTTCCATCAGAATGATAATAATTTTCTAAATCGTGGCCTTTTTCGCCAATATTTTTATAAGTTTCCCCGTCTATATCAATAGTAGCAGCGCTCCCTTCGTTCCATATAGGTTCTGATCCACCTTCACTCTGATACCAATCATCATCAGCACCATTGGGGTCAATTCTTACTATAGGATTGCCTGACATAACAGAATAGTTACTTAAATGATGCTTGTAAACAGGGTCAACATTCCATCTTCTTCCAATCCTTGGGTCATATTCCCAAAACTCTGCGGTATAATGGTTTCCAGAGCCTTTTAACTCGTCTGTTTTCTCGTGTCCGCCCCACCCGTAACACTATTAATTTATTTAATAGTATTCATTAACCTGTTCCACCTTACTTTGTTTACAAAGGATTTGTTTGCATCAAGAGATAACCATACTAAAACAGCTTTTCCAACAATATGATCCTCCGGAACAAATCCCCAAAATCTTGAATCTGCTGAATTGTGTCTGTTATCACCCATCATAAAATAATAATCCAGCTTAAAGGTGTATGAATCTGCTTGTTCTCCATTGATGAATATTTTATCGCCTTGTATGTTTACCTGGTTCCCTTCATAGGTTTCAATGGCTCTGGTATATATTATAATATTCTCAGGAGTAAGGGATATAACAGATCCTTTTTTGGGAATAAACAAGGGCCCAAAATTATCTTCTGTCCAACCAAAAGAAGGGTGATGGGGGATAATAGGCATTGATTTGCGGTAATGTTCATATCCTTTTGGTTTTATATTGGGCAAAACCTGCTTTACGAAATCAAATTGTTCAATTTTTTTGGCGTTTTCATGAGTTAACATTACATCAAAGGCAAAGGGAAAAGCAGGATTGGGATAAATAGGATCAGTGATATCCATTTTTTCAAGTGTTTTTTCACTTAAATAAGTGCCATCGGTAACCACAGTATACGAAAATTGCGAAAAATTGGGTAGATCAGCCTTTTTGCTGTTTATATAAACTATTTGATCAATTATTTCCAGGGTATCGCCTGGAATTCCAATGCATCTTTTTATATAATTTTCACGCTTGTCAACAGGCCTGGAAACAATTTCTAAATCAGGATTGTTCCAAATTACATCCCTTCCATAATCCCTTGCTAACTGGTAATAACTTTGGTTCTGGTGTTGGATAACTACTGTATCCCCATCAGGATAATTAAAAACAACCACATCATTGTTCTTGATTTTTGTAAAAGCAGGCAGGCGGTAATAAGGAAGCTTAATCCATTCCAAATAAGATTTTACACTTTCTGTAAGTGGTAAGGTATGGTGAGCAAAAGGAAAAGATAAGGGTGAATTGGGAAGTTTAGCACCGTAACTTAACTTACTCACAAAAAGATAATCCCCAACCAGCAATGATTTTTCCATGGAAGAGGTAGGGATTGTGAAGGCTTCAATAAAAAATGTACGGATAATGGTGGCTGCGATAACAGCGAAAACAATGGCATCAGCCCACTCCCTTGTTCCTGATTTTTTAAATTTTTTGGCTTCCTCAGGACCTATGAATTGTGTTTCTGGTTTAAAAGCCACATAGGGAATATAAATGGGTCCAAATAATATTCCAAGCATATGCTGGTAAAAACGCAAATAACCAAAACTCTTTAAAAATTCAACAATTAGCCCTATGCCAATTATAAATCCAATAAAAGGAATATAGTATAAAATTAACCACCAAAGGGGTTTTTTAATTATTTTAAGTGCAAGGTAAACACTGTAAACAGGAATAATTACTTTCCATCCGGGTACACCCGCTTTTTCAAAAAATTTATAAAAGCCAACATGAACCAATATAAAATAAACAAGGAAAATAATCAGTAATGATTCAATTGAAATCAGCATTATAGTAGTTTTTAAGGTTAATTAATTTTAAGCACATCGCGCATTGAAAATATTCCGGTTTTTCCTGCTATCCATTCTGAGGCAATAACAGCTCCCAATGCAAATCCTTCCCTACTGTGGGCGGTATGCGTTATTTGAATATCATCTACTTTGGAGGAGTATTTTACAAGGTGCGTTCCCGGTACATTTTCTATTCTGTGCGATTGAATAACAAGGTCAGAGGATTTTTCGGCAGTTTCTTTTTTCCAGCTGCTTTTGCGCTCCAGGTTGTTTATAATATCTTCGGCAAGGGTAATTGCAGTGCCACTGGGAGCATCAAGCTTATGGATATGATGTGTTTCTTCAAGTTCCACATCATATTCAAATTGGTTATTCATCAACTGAGCAAGTTGCTTGTTTAGCTCAAAAAATAAATTAACTCCTACACTGAAATTAGAGGCCCAGAGCATTGCCTGTTTTAATTCCAGACACCTTTTTTTTACCTCTTCTAGGTTGTTTAGCCATCCTGTTGTACCAATTACAACTGGCACATTGGCATCAAAACACTTTTTTATGTTTTCAACTGCACTTTCAGGAGTACTGAATTCAATTGCCACATCTGCTTTTGAAAGATTTTCAGGCGTTAAATCAGCAAGATTTTCAACACCCATCTTAAGCACGATATGGTGTTTTCGTTCAAGGGCAATTCGCTCAATTTCCTTGCCCATTTTACCATATCCAAGTAAGGCGATTTTCATAAATACTGTTGAATTACAGGAGAATTTTTTGATTTAATCGCCCAAAGTTATAATTTAATTCTTAAAGTTAATGCAGCATAACTTCTTTGGGTGTTAAAGCAGGTGTATACATCAGGGCGAAGGTCGAAAGATAGATCATCGCTTACATCAAAAGTGAACAGGTGTGCATCCACAGTGGCATCAATTATTTGAAGTAAATATAAACCTACAGTACCAATAATTAACATGTCCCTTGTTTTTCGGTAATCATCACGTATTATGGCCAGGTCTTGAAGTGAATAATTGTTATTTAATGCATTAACCGGAGGCTTATCCAAAACCCGGTTAATGTATTCCATTCTGTATTCCTTATAAAGCTGTTGGGTTGAATTTACGCCATATCCTAATCCAATTAATCCTCCATAAATTATGGGCAGCTTCCAGTATTTTTTATTGTAAATCTGTCCAAAACCCGGAAGTACCGCAGACATTAGGGCAGCTCTTTTGGGGGAATGAACTGCCAGGGTATCAGCAGATTTCTTTTGATTAATTAAGGTATCGGCAGTAACATCCTGTGCTGAAACATCAGGGGGGCTTAAAAAAAACAAAGCTATTCCTGTAACCAGGAATAGCAAGAAATTCAGCTTTTTAATAAAATTAAATATCAAGTATATCAAATATTCGTTGAAGGTCACCTAAGGATTCGAACTCAAGAACGATTTTCCCTTTCCCTTTAGTATTAATTTTTAGATCTGTCTTTGAATTTAGCATATTGCTCAAATCAAGCATGGCTTTTTGTTGTTCAAAAGATAAGCTTACATTTCCTTTTGCTGGATTGTCTGATTTTTTTTCCAGTTTTTGTCCTGTCGATTTTTTCTCTCCACGTACCAATTCTTCAGATTCTCTAACAGAAAGATCCTCCTGGATTATATGGTTGTAAATATCAATTTGTTTTTTATCGTCTGCTATATTGATCAATGTTTTGGCATGACCCATGGATATTTTTCCATCCCTTATTCCAACCTGAATTTCGGCAGGAAGTTTCAACAGCCTTAAAAAATTGGTAATGGTAGAGCGCTGCTTGCTTACTTTCTTGCTCAAAGCATCCTGGGTAAGGTTACATTCTTCGATAAGCCTTTGGTAACTAATAGCTACTTCAATGGAATCCAGGTTTTCACGTTGAATGTTTTCAACTATTGCCATTTCAAGCATGGCCTGGTCGTTGGCAATTCTTATATAGGCAGGAATTGTTTTTAAGCCGGCAAGTTTTGATGCTCTGAATCTTCTTTCCCCTGAAATAAGCTGGTATTTATCATACCCGAGTTTCCTAACAGTAACAGGTTGAATAATGCCATGTTCAGCAATAGATTCTGAAAGTTCAACAAGGGCTTCCTTTTCAAATTGTGTCCTTGGTTGAAAAGGGTTTGCCTCAATTTGTTCCAAAGGTATGCTGGTTACTGAACCTACAACAGAACCCATTTCTGTTTTGGAATTTGTAATATCTGTTTTGGAATCCTCCAGTAAGGCACTTAAGCCTCGTCCAAGTGCATTTCTTTTATTCGAGCTCATCTGTTTCTATAATTTTTTCTGATTCCTTTAATCGGGTAAGGTCGTTCTTTTGCAATATTTCTCTTGCAAGGTTTAAGTAATTAATTGCTCCTTTACTTGAGGCATCATGCATAATAATGGTTTCTCCAAAACTTGGCGCTTCACCCAATTTAGTATTTCTTTGAATAATAGTGTCAAAAACCATTTGTTGAAAATGGGTTTTCACCTCTTCAACTACCTGGTTGGACAAACGAAGCCTTACATCATACATGGTAAGAAGTATTCCTTCAATTTCCAATTCAGGATTCAGTCTGCTCTGAACAATTTTTATGGTGTTTAGTAATTTTCCTAATCCCTCAAGGGCAAAGTATTCACACTGCACAGGAATAATTACTGAATCGGCTGCGGTTAAAGCATTTAGAGTTATTAAACCAAGAGATGGAGAGCAATCAATAATGATAAAATCATATTCACTTTTCAAATTACCTAAAGCAGCACGCATCATTTTTTCGCGATTTGGCAAATTAACCATTTCAATTTCCGCACCCACAAGGTCAATGTGAGCAGGTAATAGAAAAAGGTTTGGTGTTTCTGTACTCAGGATAATATCTCTGGGATCAGTGTCATTTACAATGCATTCATACACGCTGGTTTTAATGTTTTTAGGATCAAAACCCACTCCCGAAGTTGCATTGGCTTGAGGATCAGCATCTATTAACAGAGTCTTGTATTCTAAAACAGCAAGACATGCAGCCAGATTAATTGCTGAAGTTGTTTTTCCAACACCACCTTTTTGATTGGCAATTGCGATTATTTTACCCATTTATATTCTTGTATTTATATTTTTATTGTTTCTCCAATTTCCATAAGCAGAAGTTTCTTCCCTGCTTGCTCAAACTTTGTTACTGCACTTTCTTTATCAATTTTTATATAACCAAAAGTATCGTAATGCATACCTATAATGGTGTTGCATTTAATAAACTCCGAAGCAATAATTGCATTTTCTATGCTCATTGTAAAATTATCACCGATTGGTAGCATGGCAAAATTAATTTTCCTGTAGTCTCCAATTAGTTTCATATCAAGCATTAAAGCCGTATCGCCCGAGTAATAAAAATCCCCTTCAGATGTTTCAAGCAAAAAGCCCATAGCGCTTCCTCCATAACTTCCATCAGGCATACTGCTTGAATGTTGAGCGGCTACACATTTTACCTTTCCAAAATCAAACATCCATTTTCCACCTATATTCATGGGATGTGTTTTTTCAACTCCTTGTTTATTTAGCCATACGGTTATTTCGTAATTACTCACTATTGTGGCTCCTGTAATTTGAGCAAGTTTCACAGCATCAGCTATATGGTCCTCATGGCCATGCGAAATCAAGATATAATCAGCCTTAACTTTATTTATATCAATGTTTTTTGCAAATTCATTTGGTGTAATAAATGGATCAAATACAAGGTGTTTGCCGTTAATTTCTGCGCCAAAGCAAGAATGTCCGTAATAGGTAATATCCATTTTATTTGCTTCTAATATAATCTCTTTGTTAATTTTGCCTTTTAAAATGAATGGTCCAACTTAATTGGAATTAAGAAGAGAATTACATTACTAACAACTGTAAAAGTACAACTTATTATAAGATAATGTACTAAATTACAGCCCATAGTTTTAAACAAAAATTTGTTAATTAAACGTTGAAAACATCAATGATTACAATAATTTCAGCTACTAACAGGCCAGGCAATTCAACAAAAATATTTGCTGATAAGTTTTTTCAGTTAATTAAGCAAAGGGGGGTAGAGGCACAAATGTTTTCCCTGGAAGAAATTCCCGATGACTTTGGGCTTAAAAATATTTACGATTATAACCATCCCGGACTTTCCCGTTTGGTTGAAAAATATATAATTCCTGCAAATAAGCTTCTTGTTGTAGTTCCTGAGTATAATGCCGGAATTCCTGGAGTGCTTAAGGTATTCATTGATGCAGTAAAGCCAGAATTTTTTGCCGGCAAAACTGCTGCTTTGGTGGGCATTTCCTCCGGCAGGTCCGGAAATATAAGGGGAATAGACCAGTTAACCAATATATTCCATTATATAAATATGCAGGTTCTTCCTTATAAGCTCCCTATTTCAAGAATTGAAGAGTTACTAAATGAAAAAAGAGAGCTGGTTGATGAGTTTACAATTAAAGGAATGAAGCAATTGCTCGATCAGTTTTTGGAATAGTTGAAAAAGAATTTAGTTTTTTCTGAAATCAAAGACACTGGTAACCTTAATCTTTTTTAACCTTAATAGGAAAATAGCTCCGGCATCCCTATAACCTAATTACCTTCTGACCTCTTTATTGTTCTATATTATTGTTGTTGTGGAGCACCTATTAATGCATTGAAATACCTAGATAAGATATAAAAAAAAGGAGTAGAAAAACTAGTTTCTACTCCTTTTAATTTCCAATTTCTCAAAAGATTTTTTTAAAAGAGGCACATTTTTTGGCCTTTCATTTTATTATAATAAAGATCTATTTATCAAGGTCTTCGAAGTCAACATTGGTGAAATCTGTGTCCGTTTTTGTATCCTCTGAGCTTCTCTCGGGTCTGGTATAGGAAGTTCTTTCTGAATCATCAGTTTCTTCTGCTGGTTCACCTTGTAGTGTTTTTATTTTATCGATTGCCTCATTAAGTCCTTCTGAAAATTTTTCAAAATCTTCTTTATATAGAAACAATTTATGTTTTTCATAGTGAAACTTTCCATCATCACTAAATCTTTTTTTACTCTCAGTAACTGTTAGATAGTAATCATTTCCTTTTGTTGCCTTTACATCAAAAAAATAAGTTCTTTTACCCGCTCTAACTGCTTTTGAAAAAATTTCTGTCCTTTCATTATTTTCTGATCCATCCATCGCTATAACAAATTAATGATTTAAGTTTAGTTAAAATACAAATTTTTAATTGAAACAAAAATATAAAAATTATATAAAAAAAAACATTTTTTTATATTTAATGCCAAAATCCCTAGTTTTTGAGTTCCTCAAGCAGCTGCTTCTGGTAAAGTTCAAAATAGGTACCCTTCTCCTGAATTAATGCCTGATGATTTCCTTCCTCAATAATTCGGCCATCCTCAAGTACTATGATTTTATCTGCATGCTTTACAGTGGAAACCCTATGGCTAACTATTATACATGATTTTTCCCTGATAATGTCCTTTAGGTTATTTAGAATTTTTTCCTCAGTTTCAGTATCCACTGCCGAAAAGCAATCATCGAAAATAAGAATGGAAGGTTTTTTAATAATTGCCCTGGCAATTGATACCCTTTGTTTTTGACCCCCTGATAAGGTTATTCCTCTTTCCCCAAGCAAAGTGTTAAATCCTTTTGGAAATGCCATAATATTATCATAAATAACTGCACTTTTTGCAGCATTTTCTATTAATTCCATATCGGAATCATCCACCCTTTCTCCAAATGCTATATTGTTTGCAATTGTATCAGAAAATAAAAATACATCCTGGGGAACATAACCAATACTGCTTCGTAAAGAATTTAAATTTATTTTTTTTATGGGTTTTTCATCTATCAATAGTTCGCCTTCTGTTACATCATACAAACGGGTAATCAGATTTGCCATTGTTGATTTTCCCGATCCTGTTTTTCCTACAATGGCAATTGTTTGACCTGGTAAAATAGACAGTGAAATATTTTTTAACACAAAAGGCGTTGATTGGGAAAAGCGAAAACTTACATTATTAAATTCTATTTTTCCCTTTATACTTATAGGTGGAACATCAGGAGCTGAAATATCGGAGCTTGTATGGAGAAATTCATTGATTCTTTGTTGTGATGCTGCAGCCCTTTGTATAATGGATGTTACCCATCCTACCGCAGCAACGGGCCAGGTTAAGAGGTTTACATAAACAATGAATTCAGCAATATTGCCTATGGAAATATTACCTGCTATTGCTTCCATTCCCCCTATAAATACAGTGAGCAAGGTACTTAATCCAATTAAAAGCATCATAAATGGGAAAAAAAGAGCGTTTGTTTTTACCAGCCCCATTGATTTTTCCTTGTATATTTCACTTTCCCTGTCAAATTCATTGGCTGAAAATGCTTCCCTGTTATATGCTTTTAAAACCCTTATGCCCGAGAATGCTTCCTGTGTGAATGTGGATAAGCGGCTTAACTGGCGCTGAACTGCTTCACTCTTTTTATTGATTACAGAACTTACAAAATAAATGGCAAAGGATAGAAAAGGCAATGGAAGCAGAACATAAAAAGTTAATTTAGGGTTTACAGTTAGCATTGCCGTAATTACAAGAACAAAAAGGGTGATTAAATTAATGGAATACATAATTGCAGGACCAAAATACATTCTCACCCTGCTTACATCCTCACTTATGCGATTCATTAAATCTCCGGTGTTGTTTTTTTTATAAAAGGACAAACTCAGATTCTGGTAATGGTTGAAAATTTCATTTTTCAAGTCGTATTCAATATGCCTTGACATAACAATGAGTGTTTGACGCATTAAAAATAAAAACACTCCGCGAAAAATAGCCAGACTAATATAGAGCATGCCCAGGAAAAAAGCTGTTTTTGCAAAGAAATCTATTAGGGAACTTTGCAGTGCAAAGCCCTCAAACATTATAAATACATCATACGTTTCTTTTACAAGATCAAAGGTATGCCTTATTACCTGGGGAGCATAAACAGCGAATAAATTGGAAATTATTACAAACAGGGTTCCGAATAAAAATCTGAACCGGTATTTGAGAAAGTATTTATTCAGGTATTTTAATGATTTCACAACAATAAATATTTTGATGCAAATTTCCACAAATTTTGTGGCATTTAAAAAATAATATAACTTTGCCACATTATTTAAAACCCTCTAATTACAGGATAAGCCACAATAACGAATCCTAAGACTATATTAAATAACCTAAACAAAAAATATTTATGTCCTTAATACAAGAAATTAACCAGCCTTCAATAATTGATAATCCAGTTATTCAGCGTATGTCACTTCATGACCATGAACAGGTTATTTTCTGTCAGGACCAGGCAACTGGTTTAAAAGCTATTATTGCCATTCACAATACTGTACTAGGGCCTGCTTTAGGTGGTACACGTATGTGGAATTACGAAAATGAAACTGCTGCGCTTAATGATGTTCTTAGGTTATCAAGAGGTATGACTTATAAAGCATCTATCACAGGATTAAACCTTGGAGGTGGTAAAGCTGTAATTATTGGTGATTCAAGAAAAGATAAATCAGAGGCCTTAATGCGCAGGTTTGGAAAATTCGTTAACAGCCTTGGAGGAAAGTATATTACGGCTGAGGATGTTGGAATAAGCACAAGAGATATGGAGTACGTGAATATGGAAACTGATCACGTTTCAGGCCTTCCTGAATCTATGGGTGGAAGTGGTGATCCATCTCCTGTTACTGCTTATGGTGTGTATATGGGTATGAAAGCAGCTGCTCAGGAAAAGTGGGGATCAGACAGTCTTGCAGGTAAAAAAGTTACTGTTCAAGGAATTGGACATGTTGGTGAAAGCCTTGTTGAATATCTTTCCAAAGAAAATGCAAAAGTATATGTTTGTGATATTTACAAGGATAGCCTGCAAAAAGTTGTGAAGCAATTTAATGCTGAAGTTGTTCATGTGGAAGAATTTTATGACATGGAAATGGATATTTATGCTCCTTGTGCTTTAGGCGCAACCATTAACAACGATACCCTTAACCGCTTGAAATGTTCCATTATAGCAGGTGCAGCAAATAACCAGCTTGCCGATGAAAAAATTCATGGGGAAATGGTGATGAAAAAAGGCATTTTATATGCTCCTGATTTTCTTATCAATGCAGGTGGACTGATAAATGTGTATTCAGAACTTGAAGGGTATAACCGCGAAAGATCAATGGCAAGGGCAGAAAATATTTATCACACTACTCTTGAAATTTTCAAAATGTCAAAATTTGAAAATATTCCAACTTATCAGGCTGCTAATAGATTGGCAGAGCAGAGAATAGAATCAATGGGAAAAGTAAAGCTTTCTTTTTAATTTTATAACAAAGCATATTTTTTTTATAAATTTTTCATTATAGTTCTTAATTAATGTTGAGTAGAAGACAGTTACGGAGCAAATGCTTGCAGGCTTTATATGCCTATTTTCAATCAGATAATACAAATATTGCCACCGGGGAAAAGGAACTTATACACAGCATTGATAAAGTTTATGATTTATACCTCTACCAGCTTTCTTTATTAATGGAAGTGGTTGCTTTTGCTGATTTGAAATTGCAGGATGCCAAACAAAAAAGACTTCCTACACCTGAGAACCTAAATCCAAATACAAAATTTGTTGACAATAAACTTATTGCTAAGCTTAAAATAAACCGACAACTTCAGCAGGCCCTTGCTAAAAACAAAATAAGTTGGACTCATGAAAAGGAGTATGTGGAAAATTTATTCCAGGAGATAAAAAAATCCCCTGAATATGATTTATACATTAACTCTGGAGAAAATTCTTTTGATGAAGATAAAAATTTCATTATTAAGGCCTTTAAAAAACACATTGCTGAATCAGAACTTGTAGAGCAATATTTTGAGGAAAAAAGTATTTACTGGTCCGATGATATTGAACTGGTTGATAGCATGGTTGTAAAAACCTTTAAATCCTTCAGCGAATCCAGTGATGAATTCCATCCTGTTTTAAAATTGTATAATGATGAGGAGGAGGATAAAGAATACGTACTTCAATTATTCAGAAAAGCCATTATTCACAGTGGCGAATATGAAAAAATAATTGCTGAGAAAACCCAGAATTGGGAAGTAGAGCGGATTGCGCTTATGGATATTTTAATTATGAAAATGGCCATTTGTGAACTGTTGAATTTTTCCTCCATACCGGTAAAGGTGACATTAAATGAATACATCGATATCTCTAAAAGGTTCAGCACGCCAAAAAGCAAGGTTTTTGTTAATGGTATTCTTGATAAATTAATTGCTGATTTTAAAGCAATGAATAAAATAATAAAAACAGGAAGAGGTTTATTAGAATAAAGTTAATAGTGCAAAAATAATTAAACATGAACCATTTAAGAGCTAAAATAGTAGCAATATGCCTTGGGGCATTATTTATTGTTTCCTGTGAGCAGGATAAAACTTCCGGAGATCAAAAAATCACTACCGATCTTATTAATATTCCGGTAAATGCCAATGGAATAACCGATACCATAAACGTTCCTTCTTTTAATTTTGAAAGTACAGCCTATGATTTTGGCGTTATTACCCAGGGAGAGAAAATTTCTTTTTCTTATAAATTTATTAACTCGGGGAAAACCAACCTGATAATTACCTCTGCAAAAGGCAGCTGTGGTTGTACTGTTCCTGAATATCCTAAAAAACCAATTCCTCCAAATGGGGAAGGCAAAATTGAAGTGGTTTTTGACAGTGATGGAAAATCCGGGAAACAAAACAAAACTGTTACATTGCTTGCAAATACCTATCCAGCCACAACTGTATTAAATTTAACAGGTGAAATTATTGCTCCAAATGTTGGAATTAATAAATAAATAAATAAATAAATTAAATCTCTAAAATAAAACAACTCAAATGACAAATTTAGTAAGCATATTATTGATGAATCAGGAAGAAGGCGGAGGATTTATGTCTTTATTGCCATTAGTGCTAATTGTAATCGTATTTTATTTTTTTATGATCAGGCCTCAGTTGAAAAAAGCAAAGGATCAGAAAAAATTCAGAGAAGCTATTAAAAAAGGCGATAAAGTAATTACCATTGGTGGTATTCATGCTAAAATTGTTGATGTACATGAAACAACCTTTACAATTGAAGTTGAAGGTGGTACTAAAATGAAAATAGAGAAAAGTGCTGTTTCTATGGATGCTGCCTCTATTATGGGACAGAAATAGAATTTAATAATTTTTAAGGTTTTGAATTGTTGCTATCAACGGAACAATCCAAGCTTTATTTTTTTAAATTATGCTGCCATAACACTATCATCTAAAATTTATTGTTATTATTACATAGATAGTTCGTTCCCTGTTAATATCCAAAACCAGAATCAATTTGAATGTAAGCCTTTTAAAACTTATTAAAAGCCTAAAGGGCGGTGAAAAGCTGAAAATCAATAGACGATTTTCGGCTTTTCTTATTTGTTTGATTGTGGCTGCTGTTTTTTGGTTTCTAATGGCATTGTCTAAAAATTACAATGCTTTGATCAGCTTACCAGTGGTTTATCAAAACCTTCCTGAAAATAAAATAATAACCAGCAGATTGCCCAAAACCATTTCAATCGAATTAAATGCCCTGGGATTTCACCTTCTTGGATATCAACTCAAGTTTTACAGTGATACTGTTTTTGTTGATGTTGAAAATTTAAGCTTAAAGGAAACAGAAGGAAATTATGAAGCCAAACTTAGTACCAGCTCCAAACTCCACCGCATTTCCCGGCAGTTTTCCCAGGAAATAAGAGTAAACAGAATACTGCCTGATACTATTTACTTTACTTTTGGCGATAAAAAATCGAAAGAAGTACCTATAAACTTAAATAAAATTATAAGTTTTGAAAAACAATACCGGCTTAGAGACCGCATAATTTTTTCACCTGCCAGCATTAAAATAACCGGGCTTGATAAACTTGTTGATGGTGTTGAGTTTTTCGACACGGATTCGCTTATACTTTATCAATTGAACCAAACCCTTACAATACAGTTACCCTTAAAAATTCCTGAAGGTTATTCTTCACTTGAATTTTCTGCCAAATCGGTTAATGTTACAATTCCTGTTGAAAAATACACCGAAGCATCTGTGGAAATTCCAATAGAAATGGTTAATCTTCCCAATGATATGGCTATAAAAATTTTCCCTGAAAAAGTGAAGATCAGTTATGTTGTGGGTTTTGGTGATTTTGATAAGGTAAATTCCCAAATGTTCAGCGCACAGGTGGATTATTTAAAAAGAGATAATACAAACAGACTTGCAGTAGAAATAAGCAGGCATCCGGATTTTGTCCAGGTACTCAAAAAACAGCCCTTAAAGGTTGAATATCTTATTTTGAAAAAATGATAAAGCTTGGTATTACTGGCGGAATTGGTAGCGGAAAAACCCTGGTTTGTTCAGTTTTCCATCATTTGGGAATCCCTTTTTACAATGCCGATTTAGAAGCTAAACGTCTTGTGAATTCAAATAAAGAAATTTCGGATTTTATAAAAAAAGAATTCGGAAAGGATCTTTTTACAACCCAGGGTTTAGACAGAAAAAAACTTGCTGAATTAATTTTCAACAATCCCTCGGCACTTTCAGCACTCAATGCAAAGGTACATCCTGAAGTGAAAAAAGACTTTGAGCTTTGGGTGCAAAAACAAAATCAAGCCCCTTATGTAATTAAAGAAGCAGCAATATTATTTGAATCTGGCGCATACAAGCACGTGGATAAAATAATTACTGTAGTAGCCCCAGAAAACATAAGAATAGAAAGAGCAATAAAAAGGGATAATGTAACTGAAAGCGAAGTGAGAAAGAGAATGTCTTTCCAGAGTTCTGATGAATTTAAAGTGCAGAAATCCGATTTTGTTATTTCCAATGATGGTGTTTCTTTACTACTTCCCCAAATCATTCGCATTCATGAAAATATGCTGAGTTTGCCCTAAGCACTGGTTAAAAATTAAACTTGTTATTCAGATTAAAATTAACTAATTTTAATTTCAATGGAATTCCAATAAAAAATTACAAACTTAGTTTACATTTGTATAAAAACAGGAGAAATCGGTATTAAAGGTTTAGCATAAATCACCGGCATTATCTCAGATTAAAATAAAAACCATGAAAAAGAAAATCGTTTTAGGCCTTTTGGGTCTTTTTGTATTGTTAATTGGAATAACAGTTTCCCTGCCTTTTATTTTCAAGGATAAAATAATTGCAAAAATAAAAACTGAGGCAAATAAAAACCTCAAAGCTAAAGTTGATTTCAGTAAAGTTGAGCTAACCCTTATAAGCAGTTTTCCCAATTTCACGCTGGATCTGTATGATTTTAGTCTTATTGGGCTTGATGAATTTGAAAACGATACACTCGCTTCAATTAAAACCCTTGGAATTACTATTGATATAATGAGTATCATAAAAGGCGATCAAATTAAAATCGTTTCTTTTTTAATGGATCAACCCTCCATTTTAGCTAAAGTTCTGGCTGATGGAAAAGCAAACTGGGATATAGCCCTTGAGGATTCCACAACTCCAGTTGAATCAGAAGATCCTACAGAGTTTAAAGCTTCTTTAAATAGTTATGAAATAATCAATGGAAAAATTGTTTACGATGACATCCCTGGTAATATGTATGCCGAATTAATTGGATTTAACCATAAGGGAAGCGGTGATTTTACCCAGGATAATTTTATTTTGGAAACCATCACTAACATTGATCAACTTACATACAAATCAGATGGGGTAAAAATGTTAAACAAGGTTAAAACTACTTTTAAAGCCGATCTTGATATGGATATGAAGAACATGAAATTCACATTCAAAGAAAATGAAGTTCAGCTAAACGAGTTGTTTATGGGCTTTGACGGATGGGTTTCCATGCCAACAGATGATATTGACATGGATATTACATTTTTTGCTAAAAAGACTGAATTTAAAAATATTCTTTCTCTTGTTCCTGCCGTTTATTCCAATGATTTTGCTTCGGTTAAAACATCAGGAACACTTTCCCTGGATGGTTTTGTGAAAGGAAAATACAATGAAACTACTATGCCTGGATTTGGAACAAAATTGCTTGTTGAAAATGCCATGTTTCAATATCCTGATCTTCCTAAAGCAGTTACTAACATTAATATTAATCTAGTGGTTGATAATAAAACCGGGGTTCCTGATCATACTATCGTTAACTTAAAACGATTTTATATGGAAATGGCTGAAAATCCTTTTGAAATGAAAATGCTTGTAACCACTCCTGTTTCAGATGCCAATATTGATGGTGTAATTAAAGGAAAGGTACTTCTTAGCAGTATAAAAGATATTGTGCCTTTAGAGCAGGGCGAAAGCATGAATGGTACAATTGTGGCCGATATTACCATGAAAGGACGAATGTCTTCAATAGAAAAAGAGCAATATGACCAGTTTAACCTTGCCGGAACATTAATGGCAGTTGACATGGAATATAAAAGCAACGATACACCTTATGATGTTTTTATCAATAAAGCTTATCTTAATTTCTCTCCAAAATTTGTTGAACTTTCCACTTTTGAATCAAAAATTGGCAAGAGCGATATTAATGCAAGTGGTAAGATTACGCATTTCATTGAATACATGTTCAAAGATGAAACCCTGGATGGTGTATTTGCGATGAATTCCAGATTAATGGATCTTAATGAATTTATGGCAGAGAGTGAAACACCCACAGCTTCCCAACCAACAAAAACCCCAACAGAGCAAGTACCAATGAGTGTTATTGAAGTGCCTGGTAATATTAATTTTTTGTTTACTGCTGCAATTTCTAAAATGCTATACGATAATATGGAAATGGAAAATGTAACTGGTTCTATTAAGATAGCAGATAAGATGGTGGATATGAATAACCTGCGCATGAATATGCTGGGTGGAGCAATGGTAGTGAATGGAAGTTATGAAACAAAAGACCTTACTAAACCAGGTATTGCATTCTCCCTTGATATTCAAAATTTTGACATTCAAAAAACTGTTCTGACTTTTAATACTGTTGAAAAACTTGCCCCGGTTGCTAAAAACAGCCACGGTAAATTTTCAACCAGCATGACTGTAAAAGGTATACTAGACGATAAAATGGAACCTGTACTGAATACACTTAATGGCGGTGGTAAACTATCTACAGGAAATGTGGTTGTTACCAATTTTGAGCCCATAAGTAAAATGGCTGATGCCCTGAAAATGGAGCAGTATAAGAAATTAGCCCTCAATGATGTTAATCTTTCCTTTGAATTTAAAGAGGGAAAGGTTGTAGTGGAACCCTTTGATATTAAAATAGGGAATACAAATGCAAGGGTAGGAGGGAGCACCGGTTTTGACCAAACCATTAATTATACATGGAATCTTGATGTGCCTCGCTCTGAATTTGGTGGGGCTGCAAATACTGCTTTAGCCGGACTTGTTTCCCAGGCAAAAGCTAAAGGAGCAAATGTTGATTTAGGCGACAGGATAAAAGTTGATGTGCTTGTTGGTGGAACTGTAACTGCTCCTACAATTAAAGTTGGATTAAAAGATATGGCAGATAATCTTGCTTCAGGTTTAAAAGATAAAGCAAAAGAAGAATTGGATAAGAAAAAAGCAGAACTTGAAGCCAAAGCACGTGAAGAGGCTGATAAACTTAAAAAGAACGCCCAAGACAAGGTAAATGCAGAAACCGACAAAGCCAAAGCAGCTGCCCAGGCAGAAGCAGACAAGGCTAAAACAGAGGCGGAAGCAAAAGTTAAAGCAGAGGCTGATAAAATTAAAGCAGAGGCTGATCGTAAAAAACAGGAAGCTGAAGACAAAGCCAAGGAGGAAGCAAAAAAGAAACTGAAAGGTTTAATTAAACCTTAAATTAATTAGGGAGCAATAATTTTTAAATTCCCTGAATAATTAAATTTGTTTTTCAAACAAAAGAGCCTGCAGGTTAAATTGCAGGCTCTTTTTTATAAAACTATTTTTACTTTTTATTTCAAGCTTCAACAGTCAAAGGTGCTGTTATAGTCAGTGCTTTATGTTTTATTCTATCAATAACTTTCCTGTTGCAATAACATTGCCAGAACCACCGTAGGTTTTTTGAAAAGTTGTCTGTGCATTGATTCTCAAGCCAACAAAGGCGAGCAAAATTGTCAAGAGTAGTTTTGTTTTCATCTTATTTTATTTTTAATTCTTGTCGTTGTCAAAATGTGACTAATTGTCTGCCGAGAAATTGTCTGCCTGTCTTTTTTAGCATTGGCTATAACTAGTTAAATTTTCAACTTCCCTTCCTGGGGTTGAAAATCTCGGCCATCATACAGCGGGCGCTGCCTCCTCCATACTTTTCTATATGGCTGATGTCGGCATAAAATATGGTTGCTTGGGCTTCAATTTTATTTATTTGATCAACAGTCAATGATTCATAACCTTGTTTGGACATTACCAGCAAAGGTTTTCCTGTTGTGGTTTTTAATTCCAACATATTTCCTGCAAAATTCAGCATTTGTTTAAGGCTAATTTCAACAATTGTTTTTCCTGTGGCAAGTAAAGAATTAAGTAAATTTTCCTTTTCCTTTTCATTTGAAATAGATTCAAGGCAGGCAATAGCAATTTTTTCACCCACTGCCATTAAAACATTTGTATGGTAAATGGGAACATCATTTTGATCAAAAGCCTGGAAACAAATTGAAGTATAGCCCAAATGCGCACAAAATAATTCGAGTACCTCCGGACTGGTCCGTGTTGAAAGGCAGGCATAAACTATTTTATTTTGCCTATCAAGAATCATACTCCCCGTTCCCTCTAAGTATTTATCTTGCTTTTCAAAATAACTGAGATCGATGATTTCTGAAATTTCAAAACCATATTCAGATTCAAGTGCGCTAATGATTTGTGTTTTTCTTTCCAGCCGCCTGTTATGGGCTTCCATTGGATAAAGAACAATTCTTCCATCTTCATGAAAAGTAATCCAGTTATTTGGAAATATTGAATCCGGTGTGTAAGGCGAAGGGGTATCATTAAAAGTGATGACTTCCATACCTGATTTTTTTAATCCCTCCACAAAATCATCGAACTCCTGCAATGCTTTTTCCTGAATTGTTTTTGCCCCTTGTGGCTCGGGAGCAACCTGGAAAGCATTTGTTAACGCAGTTTGTTCATTGTAACCAAAGTTTAGCGGGCGTATCATTAATACAGTAGATGTTGTCTGTCTTTGAAATCCCTTATCCTTTAATTCCTGCTTACCTTTGTAATTCATTTTCTATTGTTAAAATCGTGTTTTTCATTGGAGTTCATCTGATTCAGGCCCGTTCAAGGTATTTTTTTATGCAATGCAAGGAACCTGAATTTTCAATAAAAGGATGAAAATCCCCAAGCGAAATTACTTTAAAACCTAAATCTTTCCATATTTTTTTATTGTAATCATCTGTTTTTTTTAATTCTTTCCAATTACCATAACCATAGGTGGGAAGCCAAACCGTTTTAATTTCATAATTAATTATTTCAACAAGTGCATTGTTGCTGGTTGCAAAGTACCAGGTTCTTAACTTTTCTTTTTCATCATCAAAATAAATCAAGGGCAGGGGATTACGAATTACTTCAAACCCGGCTTTTATAAGGTTATTTGCAATGTTATCAAATAGCTCTGTCATGGCATAAGAAAGAACGGGTAAATTTATTAATTCTGAAGCCAGTTTTGGATCCCCAACTAATATTCTGTACTTTCCATTTTCTGATCTTCCCGCGAGTGTTAAAAACATATCTATATGGAAAATTGGCTGAACAGTTCCTCCTTCATTTTTCCGGTAATAATATTGTTTCCACCGCTCACCTTTATACTCAAAGTCACTTTCCTTGCTGGATGGAACCGGAAGTGTACAGCCAACATAAATTATCTTTCGGGTTCTATCTAAATACTTCTTGTATAAACGTGTTATAAGTTTCGATTTGGATTCTCCTTTTTTAGAAATAACCATACTACTTATGTATTTCAGGGATATTATAGGATGATCAGCTCCTATTAAAAAAAAATCATCTCCCACAAGAATGTTTCCTCCCTCAAAATACAATGGAATCTGGGTTCTTCCCCATTTAAGGTCCTTTGCAACAAAGTCAGCAATAAAACCATCCTCCCAACGTGGAAAAGAATGAGGTTCTATAAAATAACTTTTATTGCTTACAGCGTCCTTAACAATGGCGTAGGCATCCTCAGCCCAAATAGTGAAATTTATGTAATCCGGAAATTCAATTAATCTAACTTGCTTGCCCATTTTTTTTTCTAGCATCCAGGCATTTAAAAACGCATGACAACCGTTTTGGGCAAGGATAATAATTTCTGTATGTTCCGGAAGTTTTTGAAATAACTCACTATAAACTGCCCAGTGTGGATTATCATCTCCTTCAATAATATAGTAGGGTATTGTGAAAAGTATTTTTTTGATTTTTCCCTCTGCACTGCTAACCAAGCTTGGGTGCTTGGGTTTTTTATCCAGATATTCATCTAAAAACAACAAGGAAAAAGCTCTTTTTTCCAATGATTTTTCAGAAACGTCATGCCAGGTGTGTGAAACAACGGCATCAACATCTTTGAAATGGCGTATTTTTAGTGGTAGTTCCTCCATTTTTGTGTAATCAAGTTTTATAAACCTTAATTTACGAAAATACCAGAGGATAAAAAAGTGTTTAAAAACAAACAAGCTGCATTTGTCTTGCAGCTTGTCTGGAAGGATAAAAAAATAATTTTCGGGGTTCATCTAGCCCCCTTTAAACATAAAATTAGTAAATGGCGGGAAACTTTAAAGGGTTAACTTCACTCATCAAAGCATAAACAATATCAAAAACATCGTCAATACCAGGTTTTGAAAAATAATCACCATCTGTACCATAAGCAGGCCTGTGATTTTTTGCTGTTAAGGTTCTTGGTGCTGAATCCAAAAATTTATAAGCCTCTTGTTTCTCTAAAATTTGTTGAAGAATAAAACCAGAGGCCCCACCTTCTACATCCTCATCCAATATTACAAGCCTGTTTGTTTTTTTAACCGATTCCACCAGGGATTGAGATATATCAAAAGGCAACAAGGTTTGTACATCAATTACCTCTACTGATATTCCTGATTCTAAAAGGTTTTTAGCCGCATCCAGTGCAATTCTGCAACATGAACCATAAGTAACCAGGGTAACATCCGATCCTTCATTTAATACCTCGGGAACTCCAAGGGGAATTTTAAACTCACCAAAATTAGCAGGCTTATTTTCTTTTAACCTGTATCCATTAAGTGGTTCAATAACAATTGCAGGATCATCTCCTTGTAAAAGTGTGTTGTAAAATCCTGCTGCCTGAGTCATGTTTCTTGGTACACAAACATAAATTCCTCTTAGTGCGCCAACAATCATTCCCATAGGAGAGCCGGAATGCCAAATGCCTTCCAGGCGATGTCCTCTGGTACGAATAATTAAAGGAGCTTTTTGTCCTCCCTTTGTTCTGTATTGAAGTGTGGCTAAATCATCACTTAATATTTGCAATGCATACAAAAGGTAGTCAAGGTATTGAATTTCTGCTATTGGGCGCAAACCACGCATGGCCATTCCTATACCCTGCCCAATAATAGTCGCTTCTCGTATTCCTGTATCAGAAACCCTTATTTCACCATACTTTGCCTGTAGTCCCTCTAATCCTTGATTAACACCTCCAATTTTACCTGCATCTTCACCAAAAATAAGCACTTCAGGATATTTTGTCAATATAGAGTCAAAGTTATCACGAAGAATTTCTCTTCCATCTACTTGTTCCGATTCATTGTATTCAACTTTCAGCGCTTTTACTTTTAAGGCAGAAGTTCCCGATTCGCTATACAAACAGGAGTTGTAGCGTTCATAGCAGTCCTGGTTTGCCTTTTTAAGCCAATGATTTAAATTAGCTCTATTGGAATTTGCGGATTCCTCCCGTGTTAATCGGAGCACCTTTCTTACTGCTGAAAATATATCTTTTCTGGAAGGATCAATACTTGATGCCAGCTCTTTTTTAATTTGTGAAATTGTATCCCCTTTTGAACTGGAGGTAATAATTTGTTCAAGTAAGCCATTTACCTCCGTAACTTCATTTTTTATTGGTTCCAGGTAAGCCTGCCATGCTGCATTTTTAGCCTCTCTTACAACTTTTCTTGCTTCTGATTCTAGGGAGTCCAGAATTTGGGGTGTTGCAATGGACTGTTCAATCATCCATTCGCGCATTTTTTTAATGCAATCGTATTCAGCCTCCCATTGGAGTCTTTCTTTTGATTTGTATCTTTCGTGTGAACCGGAAGTAGAATGGCCCTGTGGTTGTGTTACTTCCTCCACATGGATTAATACAGGAACATGTTCATTCCTGCAAACATCTATGGCTTCCTCATAAGTATTAATTAAATCAGCATAATTCCATGCCTTTACTTTGAAAATTTCATATCCGTTGGTTCCTTGTTCACGCTGAAACCCCGATAGTATACCTGAAATGCTTTCTTTTGTAGTTTGGTATTTTTTAGGCACAGAAATTCCATGGCCATCATCCCAGACAGAGATAGCCATAGGCACTTGCAAAACACCAGCTGCATTAAATGTTTCCCAAAACAAGCCCTCCGAAGTGCTGGCATCACCAATGGTACCGAAAGCAACTTCATTTCCTCCTGTAGTAAATTTGCTGAAATCCTTAAGATCCTTGTTATTCCTGTATACCTTTGATGCCTGAGCCAGCCCTAATAACCGTGGCATTTGGCCAGCGGTAGGAGAAATATCGGCAGATGAATTTTTCATTTTTGAAATTTCTTTCCAACTACCATCTGCATTAAGACTTCTGGTGGCATAATGTCCATTCATTTGTCTTCCGCCTGAGGCCGGTTCTGCTTCAATATCCGTATGTGCATAAAGTTGAGCAAAAAACTGTTGAAGAGTTAATTCTCCAATGGCCATCATAAAGGTTTGATCGCGGTAATAACCAGAGCGAAAATCACCATTTTTGAATTGTTTTGCCATAGCAATTTGAGGAATTTCCTTGCCATCTCCGAATATTCCAAATTTTGCCTTTCCTGTAAGCACTTCCTTTCTTCCCATTAAACTAGCTTCACGACTTTCTATGGCTATCCTATAATCATTCAATATTATTTGTTGTAATTCCTCTCTTGAGAATTCTTTTACATCTGCTACGCTTTCTGTTGCTTTAGTTGTGGCCATATAAAATAAAAGTATCTGTTATTTGCTTAATTTGCGAAGATACTAATTTATCAACTTTTTTTAAAAAAAAATTTCCCCCTCAATATAGGTTCATGCCTTAGGCCTGCATAAGTGATTATTTACAGATTGTTCAAAAGAACAATAATGGATATTTAATTTTTTTTTTGTTTTTTTTATTAGATGGTTTTTTGAAGAGCATTATTTTAATGTTTTTCTGTAAGTGTAATTAAAATTTAGGGGTTATATACTCGGCTAAATGTTATAGGGCGTTTTCTATTTTTTTTTCGTTTAATCGTCCGTTTTTTCAAGAGCCTGTATGAATGATAAACAGTTAAATTTTCAATTCTCTCTTTAGTTAAAACTCTATATAATATTCTGTATAATCCTACAATTATTTCTCTTATATTTTTATCGTTTAATTCTGGAACAATTCGACCTGCTTTAGGAAATTCTTCCAAAGTTCTTGCTGCTTCGAAAAAATCAGGGATCTGGATTTGAGCGTAATTTTCCGAATCCTTAGCTATGAGCAATGTTTTCGATGTCTTCGATAGATTGAATTGTCCAATTACTTCAACCATTTCTTCAATCGAGTTTTTGCTTCAGAAGTTGTTAATGTTTCACCTTTTCGACTTTGTTCTATACCAATTTCTACTTTTTGAAGTAGAATAATACGCTCAATGACTTCTTCAGCGGAGAATGTGTCAGGTAAATCTTTTATTGTCTGTAAAACTTTTTTCTTGTCTAGTATAGCACAAAATTTAATTCCTACGCTGGGCGGGGTATGGGTATAATCCTGCTTTTCCTTGAAGGTTTTCTAGATTTTTTCAGGATTTCACTATTTTCTGGTAATGCACCTGCATATCGTTTATTTTCAAGGAAACCCAATAAATTCCAGCAGGAAGGTCTTTTCCACCCTCCCACCTGAGTTTGCTTTTCTGAGGTTGGAGTTTGCCCTCATTAAAATCTTTTATCAAATTTCCCGACATATTAAAGATCTTTACCTCCACCCTTGCCGGCAGAAAAACTCCGTATTCAATCTCAATTGAATCATAAAAAGGGTTAGGAGAAACGCGATAGATCATTCCTTTTTCAAGGTGAGGGTTTCCCATTCCTGTTGAGCCGCTGCCATCGACCACTATGTCCCAGGTTCCTTCATATTTACCATTTCCGTTCAATGTAATAGGAATAATCCTGTGGGTGGCATCATAGGTTCCGCTGCTGAGAGAAGCTGCCGCATCTTCGGAAATATCAGAATCGCCCTGAAAATACAATTGGGTTGTTAAGGTCGGGTGGCCAGAAGGCGTTATTTTAAAATGGATATGACGGGGACGGTATTTTGCACCGTTCAGGTATTTTCCGGGAAGTATGGTTTCAAACAAATAAAAACCCTGAGCATTTGAATAAACAACTCCCCTAAGATCAAAACTGGAGTTATAATATTGCCCTGAGTCATTTGCCTGCCAGATGTCTATTTTGGCATTGGCTATTGTTTGGGAACAATCAAGAGTTCTTACCACACCACTGATTACGAGCCTGGTTCCAGCTTCAGTGGCAGAAGCCAGTTGGCCATCTGTTAAAACTGGCGCATTGTTCAGGTAAAAGGGGCCCTGTCCGTAATAATCTAATGTGGAAGGATTGCAATTTAGCGGTTTATAAGGCCTGAAATCTGGTTTGGACAGTACAATTCCCGGAAATAAAGTGGCCGATAAAGTGGCTAGTGTGGAATTTCGTAAAAAATTCCTTCGGCTGTTTTCTTTGTTATTTTCCATAGCAGTATTTATTTTAATGTTTTAAAAGATTTGTTTTAATACACTTCTTCCTTTAGGGATGTGGTGAAAACTTTTGATAATGTGAAGCAGTAAACTTAATTGGCAGCCCTCGTTAATTTTTCGTGATTATCAGTTTTACTTTTTCAGCCTGTTTTTCCAGCGAAATAAAATAAACCCCTGCATTAAGCATTGAAACATCTATCTTTTCTGAAATGACATTGTTTCCAGAGCTTATCCTTTTGTTTAGGACCTGCCTGCCCAAAACATCTGTAATGCTGATGGCTGAAGAATCCGAAAAACCCCTTGCAACTACATTTAAAACTGAAGTTGCAGGATTAGGATAAACCTTTAAGGAGGATTTCTTTTCCGATTCATTAACAGAAATAATCTGGTCAGTAACTACCACACTTCCCGGAGTAACATTGGCATTTAAAGTATCTCCGTTAATTGAAATAATGGTAAGGTTAGAAATGCTCAGCGAAAAATCTTGATAAATTCCGGTTTTTCCTGCCAAATTATCAGTAGTAACAATAGTGATTTTTGCAAGGGGGCCATAACCTGAAGTATTTGTTTGATTAATCCGGGTGATGGCTGCATCCAACCGGCCAAATGAATACATATCTTTTTGAAAACTTATCAGACTGATACCGTAATCCCCCATCCAGCAGGCTTCAGGGTCCATCCTGACAGAGCCGGAATCCACCAGTAAAGGATCATAATCAATTGAAAAGGCAATTCCATAAACATCTGTAACTTCATTTGTGGAAGTCCCAAAATACACCATTATTTCAATTTCCTGGTTTTGGCCAATAGTATCAGAAGGAAACTCAAAATAAATTTCAGGATCCGAGGCGCTTCCAGAAGAAGATGCAGGCCATTTCTGGTGTATTAAACCGTAATTCTGGTAAATGGCAAGAGTATCATCGCTGTTGATGATTCCATCTCCGTTTGTATCTATGTGTTTAAAGTTCACACCAGTGCTTAAGGTATCCATCCAGTTTTCTGCAACTTGCCCTTCCCACAAAATGCTTGCTCCTGTTCTTACCGGCCCAGTTTCACCATAGGCAATACCAATGGGCAAGAGGTCATCGTTGTTGGCAATCATATCGTTATTTGCATCACCGGGCCAGATGGAATCGCAGTTAGAGGATGCAATTAAAGAATCAATAGCTTCGCATCCATCTGAATCAGTTACTGTTACAATAAAAGGGGAAACAATGTAACAAAATACCGCTGTTTGCCCTGTTTGAACAGGAATAGTATTCCAGGAGTAGAAATAAGGAGCTGTCCCTCCTGTTGGATAAACAGTTGCCAATCCATCGCATTGGCCACAGGAGGGTTGAATAGTTGTAAAAGAAATTAAAATCTGCGGTTGCTCATTTATAATTACAGTATCCATTTTTTGACAACCTTGTTCATCCGTAATTAATACCACATAAGTTCCCGAACAAGCACCCGAAATTTGAGGGGCATTCACCCCATTGTTCCATTGATAGGTATAAAGAGGATTTCCACCCGTTGGGTTTACTGCCGCTTGTCCATCACAAAAGCCAGAACAACTCACATCTGTTCCGCTGATATTGGAAACAATGGGAGAAGGCCCATTTATAGTTATACTGTCCAATTTTTGACAACCTTGTACATCTGTAATTAATACCGTATAAGTTCCCATACAGATACCTGCAACAATCGAAGTCGTCATTCCAGCAGGACTCCATTGATAAGAATAAGGTAGATTCCCTCCTGTGGGAGAAACCGAAGCTTGCCCATCACAAAAGCCATAACAGCTCACATCTGTTCCACTGATATTGGAAACAATAGCTAATGGTTCGCTAATAATTACAGATGCAGAATCTGTACAACCATTATCATCCGTTACAAACAAAGTTTTTATTCCAGGACATAAGTTTGAATAGTTTGGAACTGTAATTCCTCCTGGCATCCACAAATAAGTATAACTTCCTGAACCTCCTGAAACATTTGCTGAAACACTCCCATTGCAATAGCCAATGCAACTGACATCTGATGAACTGGCATTAATTAAAATCTGCGGTGGCCCATTTATAGTTACACTATCCAATTTTTGACAACCTTGTACATCCGTAATTAATACCGTATAAGTTCCCGGACAGATACCTGTAACAACCGCAGGCATTATTCCACCAGGATTCCATTCATAGGCATAAGGTGGTGTTCCACCTGAGGCAAAAACAGAAATTTCTCCATCACAAAGTCCAGGACAACTCACATGGGTGGCATTTACAGAAATATTTATGGCTGGTGCTACTGTTACCGTAACATTTTCATTGTTTGTGCAACCTTCCAGTGAGGTAACCAATAATGTATAAGTGGTTGTGGAGGAAGGAAAAGCTGTTGGATTTGCTATTATCGTACCACTCAAGCCATCAGGGGGAGACCATACATAGGTCACCTGCATATTTACAGAGGGTATTAATGTAACAGAATCTCCAAAGCAAATTATCGGAGCAGAAGGGCTTATTGAAACAACAGGAGCAGGAAAAACTGTTATATAATTAAGCATTGTTTTTGTATCACTCCCGCTTGCATTGGTCGCGATTAAAGAAATTGTATATGTTCCCGCAATTGCATAGCACTTTTGAGGGTTTTGTAAAGTGGAAACTGTGCCATCCCCAAAATCCCATTCCAAGGAGCCTGGTGCATTAGTGCTTAAATCTGTAAAATTTACACAGCCTCCTTCACAGGTGGTTGTATTGTTTGCAGTAAAGTCAGCCACTGGGGACTGGGCAAACAAATTTACCGAAACAAAAATCAGTAAATGGAGCAGGTGGCTTATAATACTTTTCATATTTTGACTAATTTAGTTAATATTTCCTGACAGTTATTCACAATGCAAATATTCACCATTAAATTTCCCTGAACAAATACAAAAAGCTACCTTTGTCGGAACAAATAAAATACTTTTTCTTTGTTAAGTTTCTGTATTTGTGTTTTTTATGGTTTGTTTTTTTTATTTTTTGTCATATGTCCTATAAAACCATTCATTATTTAAGTGCTCTAAAGGAAAAAGAAATTGAAGAATTTTCTGCTTTTCTTTCATCAGGGCTTGCAGGGAATTTTCCCAATGCAGAAAAATTATTCAGCTATCTGAAAAAAATTCATCCAGATTTTTCTGCAGTAAAGCTAAAAAAAGAAACTATTTTTAAAAAAACATTTCCCGCACTGGAATATGAAGATTCTCTTTTAAGATATGCTATGAGCCATCTTAATAAACAACTGGAACTTTTCTTTAGCTGGAAAGAATTGAATCAATCAGAAATACACAGCTTTAAACTAAGAGCACTTTCCACACGTAAACTTGATAAATATTTTCAGCAGGAATTAAACTCACAACACGAAAAAAATGAGCAGTCATTAAAAAGAGATTTCAAATTTTACAAGTCGGACCTTGAACTAAAGGAAATTTCCTATAACTATCATTCCATGCAAAAAAGCAGGACTTCTGTAGACCTCACTGAAAAAGTGATTTTGGCAATTGATAAGAATTATTTTTATAACCGCCTAAGGTATGTTTGTGAATTACTGAACAGGAGCTCTATTTTTTCTGAGCATACAAAACATTCATTTATAACACGTTTTATTCAACAGTTAAGTCCGGAAATCTTAAAAGAGGCTGCCATAAATTTATATTTCCTGATTTTCAAAATCCTTACTAATGGTAAAGAAGAGGATTACAAAAATTTCAGCCAGGTGTTGAAGAAAATTTTCAATGCCTTCGATCCTGCAGAACAGAACGACCTCTTTGCCTATGCACAGAATTTCTGCATAAGAAAAATCAATTCAGGAGATGAAAAATACCTTTCAGAATTATTTGAATGGTATTGTTTCCAGCTTGAAAATAAAACAATTTTTTCGGAAGGATTAATATCTCAATTTGATTTTAAGAATATCGTTTCTGTTGCTCTTAGGCTCAACCAATTGAATTGGACAGAAAACTTTATTGAAAAACAAAGCGAAAAACTTCAAAAAAATATAAGGGAGAATGCCTATAACTATAATAAAGCAAGGCTGGAATTTCAGCGAAAAGAATATAAGCGTTCCTTGAAATTGTTACAGGAGGTAGAATTCACTGATATCGTATACCAGCTGGATTCAAAGGTACTCCTGATGAAAATTTATTTCGAAAATGCAGATACCGATGCCATTGAAAATGCCTATAACAGCCTGAAAATTCTTGTACACAGAAAGGCCAACCTTTCTGTGTATCAAAAACAACTTTACATTAATTTCGGAAAAATATCAATAAATCTGAATAGGGTAAAAGAAGGGTTTTCTTCAAAAATAAATTTAGAGGAGGCATTAAGTAAAAGCCCTGCCGCCGACATAGGATGGCTCAGGCAAAAATGGAAAGAACTTAATTAGAAAATGTTTATAAAGTCCGCTGAATCCGGTTAGCTTCCAAGGCTGCTCAACTGACTTTTCTTTCCTGATTTTTTGAGCAAATGGACAAAAATTCCAGATATAACAGAAAACAATTCATAAATAATTATTAAACAAAATCACCGGCTTTAGAAACTCCCCTTGACTTCGTAAAATAGGAGGTGTTAATTTTTTCTGATTTTTGCTTTTTTAGCAGCATTGTTAATTATCCTTACAACAGAACCTCCGTGTGGTAAGCTGCAACTTGGGCTATATTAAACCCCATAAACAGTAGTAGAAATAATAAATAAGGCTGTCTCAATTTAATGAAACAGCCTTATTAACTTAATCGATTCGTGTATAAATTATTCTATTTGTTTTAATTTATAATAACCTTGGGTTTTTGTTGCTGCTGCTGCTTTTTTTCTTAACTATATCGTATCCCAATAAAATTTCATGAGAGCCATAAGAAAAATTTCTTATTCTTTTTAAGGTGTAATCGAAGGAGTAACCAATCCTTAAACCAAAATCAGTTTGGTATTCAGCAATTCCAACAATTGCTTCCCCAGTTCTGTATGAAACACCAGTCCAAATCATATTGTAAAACAAGAAATTAACATTCAAATCAGCTTGAACTGGTGCCTCTGGTAAGTATTTAATTAAAACTGTTGGTTTTATTTTTACATCATCGTTAATTGTATGTACAATTCCAGAGTGTAAATAATAATGCCTGTGGTAGATAGATGATTTTTGCACATCCAAATTAAAAGATTCCTCTTTATCATAAGCAATTAAAGTGGGAATTGAAATTCCGGCAAAGTAATTAGAGGAATAATAGTAAGCGCCAAAACCAGCTTGAGGAACGAATTTGTTGTTAGTTGGATTGGTAAACATTTCATCTTCAGAATCCCAAACTTTCAACGAACCAGCATCACTTCCATAAATTCCAAACCCGCCTCTTAATCCCAATGAAAGGTGACTGTTTGTACCTGTTTTTATATGGTAAGCATAATTTAAAAGCAGGTCACTTTGGCTTGTAACTCCAATTTTATCATGACTTAAAATAAGCCCCAAAGAATTCTTATTATCCTTAAGCATTCCGTCAACTGAAAGTATGCTTGTTTTTGGAGCACCATCAAACCCTGCCCATTGGCTTCGGTAATGTAAGTTGGTGCTTACTTTTCCATGGCTTCCTGTATAACCAGGGTTTAAGAATAAACCGTTAAACATATACTGGCTTACCATTGATTGCTGCTGTGCGAGCAAAACCCCTGTATAAATAACCAGTGTGAGAAGTAAAATTATTTTTTTCATAGTTTTTATATTTTTTTAAATTATTGACTGTTTTTATTTTATATTAATTATTTTCTTAAATCAACAAAACCTTTCAGCATTGTATCTCCATTATTTATAATTAATAGAACAAAATAGGTTCCTGTGGGAAGAACTTCTCCTTTGTTATTGGTCCCGTTCCACTCATTCATGTAGTTTTCCATAGTATAAACTTCATTTCCCCATCTGTTAAAAACAGTAAAGTTATTGTTCGGGAATTCTTCAATTCCTTTAATAATAAAACTATCGTTTTTACCACTGTTGTTAGGGGAAAAGCCGGTTGGCATTTCAAGCATTAATGGTTCGTTTAGTACTGCGCTTGCTGTTGTTGTACAACCATTTGCATCGGTTATAGAAACTTCATAGATACCAGCCTTTAAATTACTTATATCAGAGGTAATAGCGCCTGTTGACCATTTATAAGAATATGGTTGAGCCCCTCCTGATGGATCAATATTTATAGCTCCATCACTTCCATTGTATGCACTAATATTAAAAGTATTTGTAAAAACTGATGCTGTTAAGTTAACCGATAAAACCTCCGGTTGATTTATAGTTATTTGTCGCGTTGTTTTGCAATTGTCTTTATCCCTTATTGTTACTTCATAAGTGCCTGCTGATAAATCTGTTAATTGAGAAGTAGTTGCGCCATTGCTCCATTCAAACTCGTAGGGAGCAGCTCCATTGCTTACATTGATTAAGGCAGATCCATTGTTTAAGCCATTGCAACTAACATTTTCTGATTCTGCGCTTAATTGCATTGCAGATATTTCATCTAAAGATATCATGAGTTGTTGTTCACAATTATTGTTATCAATAACTGTAACATTATACAACCCGCTGGTTAAATCAATAATTTCACTTTCACTGCTACCATTATTCCAGGAATAGGAGTAGGGAGCGGTTCCGCCATTGACATTCACCGAAATTTTGCCACTGTTTTCATTGCATTTTGCAGGTTCTATGGAAGCAACCACATATAAGTTTTCAGGTTCGGTTATGTTTACCGATAAAGTGATCTTACTTTCACAACCATTGGTATCAGAGACCAAAACATTGTATGAGCCTTCTGAAAGGCCATTAACCGTTGAAGTAAATTGAACGGGTGAAGTACTCCATTCATAATTATAATTTCCACTTCCACCTGTAGCCACAACCGTTGCCTCACCATTTAAATCACCTTTGCATAAAACATTTAGCTGAGTACCGATGTTAGCAGTTAACGAATTAGAAGGTTCAGTTATATTTACAGTAATATCTATGGGTGTAAGGCAACCATTTGTATCAAAAACTTCAAGGGTATAATTACCAGATGTTAAATTGGTTATATGAGCAGTATTTTGGACAGGCGAAGTATTCCACACGTAAGTGTAATTTCCGCTTCCCCCTGTAGTAAGAACAGCAATTTCTCCAATAGAATCTCCTTTACATTTATTGTTTTCCTGTAAAACAAGAGAAACATTTAATGAATCTTCGGGTTCTGTTATAGTTACTGAAAGTTTAAGTGGGGTAGAACATTCATTACTATCATTAATAATAACTTCGTAATTTCCTGCTGATAAACCTGTTGCTGTATTTGAAGTTTGAACAGGGGAAGTATTCCATGAATAGGAATAAACCCCAATACCTCCGGTAACCTGTACTGCAGCAGAACCATTGTTCTCGCCTGTACATAATACCTTTTCAATATTTATTATCTCTGCTTCAATAGGAGTTGTTGTTGTTACAGGAACAGTAATTAACAATGAATTGCAACCGTCCTCACTTAATCCATCTTTTATTTCAAGCGTGTAATTTCCTGCAGCGGTTGCAAAATAATCAGAAGATGTGGAAACAATTGTTCCATTTGAGTCTCTCCAGCTATATGAATAATTACCATCGCCACCATTTGCAAAGCTAGAAATCATAGTTCCAGAGTTTCCTGGACAAAGCGCTGCATTGCTAGGAGAAATGGTTGCCGATAACCCAGGTAAAATATAAATCCTGAAAGTATCACAAAGTGTTTGAGTAAAACCGCATTTATCGGCAATGGGATAACCACAAATTGAATAATCTATATATTCTGGGGCCAAAGAATCGGGTGAAAAATAAATAGTAGAACAAGCACTGGTACAGCTTAGATAATGATTGTATTCCCCTGCTTCTCCTGGGTAAATGGAGTTTAAAGTAATTGTAGAATAATCTAAACCAAATGTTTTAATTTCCCTATTGCAAATAACTCTTGAGTAGTCATCAGGCGGAAAAGTTGGGATTGCTATTGAACTAATCTTATATTTATTAACATTTGTGCCAGGTTTGCAAAATGTAATAAAATGAGGGCCAACCCCACTTATACAAATTTCTTCTCCTATCATCACATCAGGGCCGCAATTAATTTGATAATAAAGTGCTCCAGATGGCATTGCGCCCTCTATTATTTCTACTTTCACGGCTACCGCAAGAGTGTCAAGAGTTATCATGAAAGAAGTGCAAAGTTTTGAACCGGAAGCAGAACAACACAATCCTTTTCTACTGTGAGAAGGAGAAATCCAAGTTCCTTCTGGGTTTCCTGTAAAATCTACTTCAAAATAAGGAACGGTAGAATCACATTGGGAAAATGATTTTTCCGTAGTGAACAAAGTAAAAATAGCCAAATACAGTAACAGCTGAAATTTACCATAGTAATTAGTTTTCTTCATAATTATAGTTTTTTAAATATTTAATTGAATATTTAAAAACTAATGAATTATGTGCCACTTCTTAAATTATAAGTGGATTTAGGATAGAGGTAGGAGATTAAATCTAAAACTTGAATTTAAAAGTTGTATCATCTTTTCCACTATCCATGAAGTTAGTTTCACAAATTTTCTTTAAGAAAAAAATATGGCATGCAAGGGAGAGTTCAAAGAATAACTTTGAGGTAGTTGAATTGAAAATTCATGGAATAAAAAATACATTATTTTAAATAAGTTATGAGGTTGTTATGATGTTCTTAAGAACATCATAACAACTTAAAAAACTTTAGCAATTCTCACATTTTAATCCATGGGGTGTCATTTTCCATCTTTTTCCAGCCATGTTTTTATCCTCAATATTATCTGTATTTTCAACATTGTAAAGCATTTTTTTAAGCAGGGGGTTTAACTCAACGGATTTTCCTTCTGGAACTCTTACAGTTATGTATACTTGTTGCAACCTGTATTTATCTTCCTGTTCTATTTTATAAAAACCATCAAAAACAATAAGGGAATCAGCTTGTATATAATTATACCCTATTCTTTTGCTACGCTCTACGGCTTCTTTTTTATTAGATCCGAAACTTGTATTGGTAATATTAATTTTAAAACTATCTGATTCAGATGCAATAATATTTAATTTTGGATAACCTACCAATACATGTTCATCCTCAATATGAAAAATACATGCTTTAGAATCGGCCTTGAATGTGAAATTTGGGCTGTTTAATTCGTTCATTCCAATATATAGGATATCGCTTGTTATTTGTGTGGGTGAAATTTCATTTACAAGTGAAGCCTTATTTGAAAAATCAGAAGACAATTTAAAGGCGCTGAAAATTAATATTGCAATTCCTGCAAGCCAGAAAATAAAAAATACCGATCCCATTCCACTTATTTTTCTCTTTATATTAAATAGAATTTTAATACCTGCTATTAACAATGAAAAAAATGGAACAAACAAAACCAGGAACAATGCAATTTTCACTAATCTCATTTGCTCAGGGGAGCTGAAAAAATAAACAAAAACTTCATTGAATGAGAATCCGGAAACACTATCCAAACCTGCATCAATAAATACATTGCTTCCAACAAATAATACTATAATACTCACTAAAAATACGATAGAGAATAGGATTAATAGAAATCCGAACAACTTTCCGATTGAAACAATTGCTAAGCGTAATATATTCAATATAAAATCAGTAAACCGATTTGCTGTATATTTTATCTTAGCGTAATTTTCAGATTTGTTTATGTTTTTAGCTTCGGTAGAAAATTCGTTGAATTTTTTTTTTATTCCTTCAAATTCTTCATGAACAGATTTGCTTATATTATTGATATTAACTGGTTCGCCTTTCATTTCGAGCTTTTCAGCCGATGTTTTGGCTTGTGGAATAATTATCCAAAGAATAATATATAATAATGGGCCTGTTCCAAAAATAAAAAGCATCAATACAAATAAAAGACGTAACCAAATGGGGTCACTAATTCCAAAATAGGCAGATAATCCAGAACAAACTCCTCCAAATATCCTGTTGTCCGGATCCCTGAATATCCTGTTTCTTGTTTGTTGGCCTTGTACAGGAGGGCTTTGACCATCCACAAATTCCTCTGGCTGTCCCATTATGGCAATTACTTCATCTACATCCGAATCAGTTATTACCTGATTGGTTGCTGTAATTTTCGCTTTAAACATTTCTGCTATCCTGGCTTCAATATCAGCCATTATTTCTGCCTTGCCTTCGGAAGCATTAAAATAACTGCCTATTGTTTGCAAATAAACATTCAGTTTATCGTAAGCATCCTCATTTAAGTGAAAAATCATTCCACTAATATTACTAATTACCGTTTTATTCATTTTGTTTTTGATTTAAAATTGATTCAACTGCCTGTACAAGTTCTTTCCATGATTCTTTCAAACTGGCAAGGAAAGCTTCTCCAATTGAAGTTAATTCATAATATTTTCTTGGTGGCCCTGAAAGTGATTCCTCCCATCTGTATGAAAGTAAACCTTCGTTTTTTAATCTTGTTAAAAGGGGATATAAGGTTCCTTCAACCACAATTAATTTAGCTTCTTTTAATCTAGCGATTATTTCTGAGGGATAAGCATCCCCTCTTGACAAAATGGAAAGAATACAGAATTCCAGTATTCCTTTTCGCATTTGTTGCTTTACATTTTCCGGGTTCATTTCTTATTGGTTATTCATTTTGTTGCACCAAAGGTAAATAAAATATAGTACTATGCAATACAAAGTACTATATTTTTTTATTCGTGCTTATAACTGTAAAATAATTTATTCATCATTTTAACTCTTAAAACAAAATTCATATTACTTTTGATGAAAATTTATAAATGGAATTTCTTTTTTCGCTGGAAGGGCTAATTAGCCTTTTGACTTTAACTGTTTTAGAAATAGTTTTAGGAATTGATAATATTATTTTTATTTCCATAGTTGCTGGAAAACTACCGGCAGAAAAACAGTTTAAAGCAAGGTTAATTGGTTTGAGCCTTGCTTTAATAATGCGTATTGCTTTGCTTTTTGCCATAACATGGATTATAGGATTAACCAAACCCTTATTTACTCTTTTTGATTTTACTGCCAGTTGGAGAGATTTAATACTTTTTGCAGGAGGTCTTTTCCTTATGGCAAAAAGCACTACTGAGATTCATAGTAAGGTAAGTGGGGATGAGGATGTAAAATCATTGATTAAAAAACAAATGAGTTTTTCAACAGCTGTTATTCAGATTGTTTTGCTTGATATTGTTTTTTCATTTGACTCTATTCTTACTGCAATAGGTCTTACAAAAGAATTTATTATTATGGTAATTGCCGTAGTAATTGCATTGATTATAATGCTTGTTTTTTCTGGAAAGGTCAGTAATTTTGTCAACAATCATCCAACGGTTAAAATACTTGCCTTATCCTTTTTATTAATGATTGGAATGTTGCTTGTTTTTGATTCATTTCACCTTCATGTTCCCAAAGGTTATGTTTATTTTTCACTGGCATTTTCAATGTTTATTGAAGTGCTGAATTTACGAATGAGAAAAAATATTCAGAAAGAGTAGAAATAGGTTTTTTTTATTTTCTTACCGGAAGAATTCTTCTGAAAAAAGAAACTTTTTTATCAAGAGCAGGAATATAAATCTGGCTTGCTGATTTTACATCCTCCACAGAAAAGAAGGCGTTGGGGTTATATTCATTAATAAGGTCAATTACTTTACCAACATTTATTCTTTTTACCGTTGTGAAAAGTATTTTAACGGGCCCTCTGGCACCTTGGGCATCCACAATGGTAAGGCCATATTTTTCCCTATCCAAGGCAGAGATAAGCTTTTCACAGCTTTGATTGGTTATTATTCTAACTACCTGTACACCCAAGGCTATTTTTTCTTCCAAAACCAATCCAATATAACTTCCCGTTGCATATCCTCCAGCCCATGCGAAATAAAAAAGCCAGTTGTTGTTTAAATTTTGAAAAATTTGGCTGATTGCAGCCAGCCAAATCAACACTTCAAAAAATCCTATGAAAGGAACAATTTTTTTATGTCCTTTTGCGGCTAATACAGAACGTAAGGTACCCAGGCTAACATCACAAACCCTTGCAAAAAAAATCAGAAGTGGGAATAAAATCCAATTGTTATAATCAAAACCTTCCATTGTATATATTATCTCTGTTTTATATTTATTTAATATATTAAAATAATCTGATGAAAAAAAACACCTTTTTATTTAAGAAAACTTACATTTAGTAACTCGATTGTAATTTTTATTATTTTGCATTTTAAATACAAACACTATTAGTATAACAAATACAATAGGAATAAAGGTATTAGGTTATAGCCTTTTAAAAGACTACAAAATTACTGATAATTTTTCAAGCTTAAACAACAAAAAAAAATGTATTTAATAATGTAAACAAGCATTAATAGGATGTATTGCATTAAATTTAGTTACTTTGTTTTACTATGGAACTTATACTAAAGTGGTGGGAGGTAAATTTCCCCATTGTTGATCCGGTATTAATATTTTCTCTTGTACTGTTTATTATCCTGTTATCTCCAATTTTGCTTCAAAGATTCAGGGTTCCTGCTGTGGTGGGGCTTTTATTAGCGGGGGTTGTTATTGGTCCCCATGCTTTGAATCTTCTTGAAAGGGATAAGAGTTTTGAGTTGTTTGGAATGGTAGGCCTTTTGTATATCATGTTTTTGGCCGGCCTTGAGCTGGACCTTACACAATTCCGAAAGAATAAAAGTAAAAGTCTTGTATTTGGTTTCATTACTTTTTTAATTCCCCAGGCTCTTGGAATTTTGGTTGCCTTCTACATTCTGAATTTTAATATTATATCTTCTGTATTATTGGCCAGTATGTTCGCCTCCCATACCTTAATTGCCTATCCGGTAGTTAGCAGGTTAGGGATTACCCGTACCCAGGTTGTAACCGTAATAATTGGTGGTACACTGGTAACAAATATCATAGCCCTTATGATTTTATCTGTGATTACTAGTATGTCCAGGGGAGAGTTAGAAACTTTGTTTTGGGTAGAATTTTTAGTTTCACTTTCGATTTATGGATTTATTGTTTTTTGGGGAATACCAAAAATTGGAAGGTGGTTTTTCAAAAACTTTGAAGGGCAGGGAGGAACTCATTATATTTTCGTTCTTGCTGTTGTTTTTGCTGCTTCTTATTTTGCCAATGCAGCTAAAATAGAGCCTATAATTGGGGCCTTTATTGCCGGGCTTGCAATGAATAAATTAATTCCAAACACCTCTCCTCTAATGAACAGGATAGATTTTATTGGAAACAATTTATTCATTCCATTTTTCCTTATTGGAGTTGGAATGTTAATAAATTTGAGGGTGTTTTTTAATGGAACAGAGGCATTGAAAGTTGCAGCCCTTATGATTGTTGTTGCACTTCTAAGTAAATGGATCGCAGCATTTATTACTCAAAAAATATTTAATTATTCCAAAATTGAAAAAAATCTAATGTTTGGATTAAGTTCAGCACAGGCTGCCTCCACACTTGCTGCTGTAACTATTGGGTTTAACCTTGGCCTTTTAAATGAAAATGTATTGAATGGGACCATTTTAATGATCCTGTTTACATGTCTGATCAGTTCTTTTGTAACAGAGAAAGCAGGCCGGGAACTGGCAATTATTGAGGGTAACAAAGCCCCCGATCTGTGGGATATTCCAAATAGAGTATTAGTTCCTATTTCTAATCCTGCAACAATTGAAAATCTAATGGATCTTGCCATTATGATAAAAAATGATATTTCAAATGAGCCAATTTTTGCACTGGCTGTGGTAAAGGATGATGTAGATGCAAAAGAGAAACTGGTTTTGAGTGAGAGGATGCTTGAAAAAGCAATTAGCCATGCCTCATCTACAGAAAATGCAGTTAGGGTTGTAACCCGGGTTGATTTAAATATTGCAAGCGGTGTAATTAGGGCCATTAGAGATTTAATGATTACTGAAGTTATAATTGGCTGGAACGCTAAAATAAGTGCTAAAAGCAATATTTTTGGTAACATTTTAGATGTATTGCTTGAAAATTCGGAACAAATGATACTGGTTAGTAAAATCATTAATCCACTTAATACTATTGATAAAATAGTTGTACTTGTACCACCAAATGCAGAATATGAAAAAGGTTTTATTCATTGGGTGAGAACAATTAAAAAACTTTCAAAACAAACCGGAGCAAGTGTTGTGTTTTATTCTTCAGATTTTACAAAGGAAAAATTAATTGCTGCTACAAAAGCCACAAAGCCTGCAATTAGCTCTTCTTACAAAGAGTTTAATGAATGGGATGATTTTTCGTCTTTATCAAAGGAAATTAAAGCTGATGATTTGCTGGTGATCATTAGTGCCCGTAAATCTACAGTTTCCTATAAGCATTTCCTTGATAATGTTCCAAAAAATCTTGCAAAATATTTTGAATCCTCTAACTTTATTATTGTGTTTCCAGAACAAACCCTGGAGCCAGATGTTTTTAAACATATGCAATAAAGCATTTTGCAGGTTTTTCCTAAGCATTAAAAAATGTTTAAATTTAACTCGCATTTATTCTATATGCAGGAAAAATAATATTATAAATCCCTCGTTTTATATTTATACAAAAATGAAAACAGGCCCGTTAGCCTCATTTTTTATTATTTCTATAACACCCTACAAAAAGATATTTTTTTTCGAACAATTTTTTTTTAAATTTGTTATAGGTATTTTATTTATTTGTATAATTGCATCCTCAAATCCGTTTTATAGCCTGAGATTCTTCAAAAAATAAACTATCCGGAAATTTTAGAGCATTTAATACAAATTTCTTTAATTGATTTTTAAATCAAACCCATTTTATAAAACAAACCTTTTTAAATAGTTGCATGTACGATATAATTGAGTTGAATAGTAAACTTGTGAGTGAGCTTAGAGATATAGCAAAAAACTTAAACATTCCCAAATTCGATACCCTAAAAAAACAGGAATTGGTATATCAGATATTAGATTATCAAGCCATAAAATCCGTTAAAAAAGAAGACTTTACAGAATCAAAATCTGAAAAAAGACCAATAGAAAAGCCAAGAATTCCAAGAAAAAGTTTTGTTTCTAAAAGCACTCCAGATCACCATTCCCAGGTAAGTACAGAAACAAATGAAATTGAACGGGTTAAACCTCCTTCAGAAGTTGCCGACAATTCAGATTACAGGGATTTTGGAAATAAAGCAAAACCAGAATCTGAGAAACCTTTGGTGGAAATAGAAGCTCCATTGGAAATTGAAAGCAATAAAAATATTCCTCAAGAGATTGGTTCATCTGATGTGCAGAGAGAAAGAAAATTTCCTGAGCAAAAAAAACCGGGACAGTTTAAAAACCCGAACCAAAACCCGAACCAAAATTTAAACCTTAATCCAAACCAAAACCCTAATCCAAACCCAAACCAAAACCCAAATCCAAACCCAAACCAAAATCAAAACCAAAATCCAAACCAAAATCCAAACCAAAATCGCAGAAATGAACCTTTGTTTAATTTTGATGGGATCATTATTAGTGAAGGAGTTCTAGAGATAATGCCGGATGGTTATGGATTTTTAAGGTCATCAGATTACAATTACCTGAATTCTCCAGATGATATTTATGTTTCCCAATCTCAAATTAAATTATTTGGTTTAAAAACCGGAGATACTGTAAAAGGAAGTGTACGCCCACCAAAAGAAGGTGAAAAATATTTTCCACTTATTAAAGTAGATAAAATAAATGGACAGGATCCTGCCATTGTGAGAGATCGTGTACCCTTTGATTACCTTACACCCTTGTTTCCAGAGCAAAGATTGCAACTGACTTCCAAAAGAAGTTCCCAGTCCATGCGCATAATGGATATGTTTACCCCTATTGGTAAAGGACAGCGTGGATTAATTGTTGCTCAACCTAAGACAGGAAAAACGACTCTTCTGAAAGAGGTGGCTAATGCTATTGCTGAAAATCATCCTGAAGTTTATCTTATTATATTATTGATTGATGAGAGACCTGAAGAGGTTACTGATATGGCAAGAAGCGTAAAGGCAGAAGTAATTTCTTCTACTTTTGATGAACCCGCAGAAAGGCATGTTAAGGTTGCAAACATTGTATTGGAAAAAGCAAAGAGATTGGTTGAATGTGGACATGATGTTGTTATCCTTTTGGATTCAATTACAAGGCTTGCCAGAGCTTATAACACTGTGTCTCCAGCCTCAGGAAAGGTTCTTTCGGGAGGTGTGGATGCCAATGCACTTCACAAACCAAAAAGATTTTTTGGCGCTGCAAGAAAAATTGAAAATGGAGGTTCCCTTACAATTCTTGCAACTGCCCTTACCGATACTGGTTCAAAAATGGATGAAGTTATTTTTGAAGAGTTTAAAGGAACGGGTAATATGGAATTGCAGCTTGATCGTAAACTTTCCAATAAGCGATTGTATCCTGCAATTGATATTAATATTTCAAGTACAAGAAGAGAAGATTTGCTTTTAGATAAGGAATCTCTTCAGAGAATTTGGGTTTTAAGAAATCTGCTTTCTGATATGAATTCAGTTGAGGCTATGCAGTTCCTACAGGATAGAATGAGAAATACCAAGACTAATGAGGAGTTCCTAATCTCAATGAACGGATAATATAGTGAGGCAACTTGTTTTTAAATATGCTTTAGCCGTTTCTGCAGCTTCAATTTCTTTAAAATTGGTAATATTTTTCACCGAAAATCAGTTCTCCAAAATGGGCGATTATTCAAGCTATTTGATTTTCTTGTTTATTCTAATTGGGGTTTATTTTGGAATGCGCAATGCCAGGACCTTAAACAGCAGCCATACTCAGAGTTTTAGGGAAAACATAAATACAGGCTGTAAAATAGCTGCAATGAATGCGCTCGTTATGGGTGTTTTTATTTATGTTTATTATAATTTTATAGATTCAGCATATTTTACCGAAAAAATAAGGAATACCCTTTCCCTTATGACGGAAAATAATTATACTAAAGAGCAAATGAAGGAATATTACCTAAATGCTCGACTGTTATTTTTTGCTGCAGATAAAGTAGCCTCTTTTACTCTTTTTGGTTATTTACTTCTTGGATGTTTTTATGCTGTTGTTTCTGGCTTTGTTTTAAGAAAGAATGCAGTTTCAGGTATTTGATTTCTCAATTTTAATCCGTTAATGAAATACAATATTCAGTCAGAAAGGATAAATACGCCTTACTCAATACCTGCTTAGAATTGATAATTCATTGTATGAATTTCAAAAAGGCAAAACACTCTAAAAAAAACAACATTAGGCTTTTTCTGAGCTTTTTCCAAAAAAGTGAACAATCAGGAAGAGGATCAAAAAGCCAAAAGGGAATGTAATATAGGAGGAAACTCCCATTGCTCCGGGAATGGTTCCAAAAACCATGGCAACAGCTCCAACAGTTAAAGCATAGGGCAATTGTGTTCTTACATGTTCAATATGGTTGCATGAGGAAGCAAGGGAACTTAAAATAGTTGTGTCTGATATAGGAGAGCTGTGATCCCCCAGAACAGAACCAGCTAAAACTGTAGACACTACATTATAAAATATCATTAGCGTTGTTTCCTCTGAAAGACCTGTTTCCATACAAATATACCAGGTTGCAGGCAGCATGAGTGGATATAGGATTGCCATTGTACCCCAGGAAGAGCCAGTGGAAAAAGCTACCAAAGCCGCAAGAATAAAAGTGATTGCAGGAATAAAAATTGGGTTAACATCAACAGAAAGCATAATGCCGGTAATAAAATTTGCGGTGTGCATATCCTCTGTTACTAGTGCCAGAGACCAAGCAAGAACAAGTATCATTACTGCCCCAAGCATTGTTTTAAAACCCTTCATCATAGATTCCATTGTGGCATGAATATCCATAATTCTTTGTGAAAGGGTAAGTATAACAGCCGTTGCCAGCCCTGAAAGCGAGGACCACAATAATGCATGGTAGGAATTAGCATTTCCAATAATATGGGAAATTTTTCTGGCTAAACTAATGGCAGGATCATTCCAAATTTCCGTATCCCACCCTGTATATAACAGACCAGCTATTGTTCCAAATATAACAACCAAAACGGGAATAACAGCATTGTACCATTTTGCTGTTATTCCTTTTACAGGTTCAAGCGATGCAAGTTCTTCATTATCCCCTGAAAGAGTATTGTGGATACTATTTCCTGCAATTCCTCTTGCTCTTCGTTCGGCTTTTAGCATGGGGCCAAAATCTCTGGCTTTTAAAATAAGCACTAAAATAAAAAACAAAGTAAAAATAGGATAAAATGCAAACTGCAAGGAATTGATAAAAACAGAATAAGCGCTTTCATCTAATCCGTCAATTACTCCAATACTATCTTTAATGTAACCCAATTGAGCCCCAATCCAAGTAGTTACAAATGCAATAGCTGCAATAGGGGCTGCTGTAGAATCAACAATATAGCTTAATTTTTCCCGTGAAATATTTAATCTGTCTGTTACAGGCCTCATCGTATTTCCAACCACAAGTGTATTGGCATAATCATCAAAAAATATCACGATTCCTAAAAAATAAGTTGTAATTTGTCCTGAAAGAGCGGTTTTGGCATAAACAGAAATTTTATCCACAACGCCTTGCATACCCCCATTCTTTGAAATAACGGTTACCATGGAACCTATTATCATAGAAAAGATGATAATGGAAAGGTGATCCCAATTTTCCAATGACTTTAAAATGTAGGTGTCAAGAACGGCCAGAAATCCACTAAATATTCCGGTTATTCCATGTAAATAAAAGTGAATAATTCCAGTTCCAATAAAAATACCCAGAAATAATGAACTTATTACTTCTCTAAAAAAAAGCGCCATCAGTATGGCCACCAGGGGTGGAAGTATTGACATCCATAATGGGATGGGAGAAACCTTTTTTTGAAAAATAAAACCTTCGGAATGAATATTAAATTCACTTTCTTCCGAAAAAGTATAGGGTAAAATTCCTAAACCTTCAATTATATTTACTTGTATTTCGGCTCCATTTACAAAAATATTAGCCTTGCCATTAATTTGAGAATCAAATTTAATCTTGATTTCTGATTCAACACCACTTACAATTATAGTTGGAAATATTACCTCTGCTTTGGAAAAATCAGGTTGTATTTGATTTGCAGTTTGCTGCGAGACTATTGATAAGGAATCAGCAATAGCTGATTGCAGAAAACATACATTTACGATTAAAAAAAGTAAAAGATATAAATGGTATCTCACCTTGGTATTGTTTTTTATTAAGAATTCCCTTAAAGAGGTTTATTTCAAGTAAAGCATTGAAATAAATCCGAACAGTGGTTACTTAGGCGGTAAAAATAATAAAAAAGTTATGCCTTTGATGATTTAGATAGGAATTCTTTAATCTAATTTATTAAAGCATTCTTTTATTTTACTGTATGTTCTCTCAATATCATTGTCCAAACCAATTGACATTCTCACCAAACCTTCAGAGACTCCTGTTTCTGTTCTTTCATCCTCTGGTATTTCAGATGATGTACTACTTCCCGGAGCGCTGAATAAAGTTTTGTAAAATCCAAGACTAACGGCTAAATAACCAATTTTTTCCTCCTGCATCATTTCCATTAGCTGATATGCCCTTTTTTTAGAACCTACATCCATTAAAAGCATTCCGCTATAACCAAATTCGGTATTCATCATATTGGTTAAAAGTTCATGTTGTGGGTGTTCTGTCATTCCTGGATAAACAACTTTTATACCTAGTGTTTTCAACCGCTCGGATAAAAATTGGGCATTTTTACTGTGTTGTTTAACTCGTATGTGAAGTGTTCTTAAATTTTTCAAGATGCTTGCTGCACGCATGCTATCCATTACAGGGCCCAATAACATTGAAGCTCCATTATTAACATCGCTCAAACTGGTAATAAATTCATTGTTTGCGCATATTACTCCCGCAACAGTATCGCTTGAACCGTTAATGTATTTGGTTAAACTATGTATTACAATATCAGCTCCCAAATTAACAGGAGTAACTATCATTGGAGTGAAGGTATTATCCACTACTAATTTTAGATTATGTGCCTTCGCAATTTTAGATAAGGCAGCAATATCTGCAACTTCAAGCAAAGGATTGCTCAGAGTTTCACAATAAAGTATTTTAGTTTTTGGAGTAATGGCTTTTTTTACCTCTTCAAGATTTATAATATTTACAAAAGTGGTATGGACATTAAATTTGGGCAAAAAGTTTTTAAATAATGCATAAGTTCCCCCATATACAGTTCTTGCGCTAACTATTTCATCCCCGCTACTACATATTTGCATTACTGTACAACTAATAGCTCCCATTCCAGAGGAAGCAACCTGAGCTGATTCTGTGTTTTCTAGAGCAGCAAGTGTATCTGAAAGATATTTATTTGTTGGGTTCCAATGTCTGGAATAAAGGTAACATCCTTCAAGAGAAGTTTCGAAAATTTCCTCCATTTTATCTGCCTTTAAAAAAGTATAGGTAGATGAATCTTCAATTGAGGGATTTACCCCTCCAAATTCTCCAAAATATTGATGGTCCTGAACACTGCTTGCTGGATCAAACTTCATAATGCTTCTGTATAAGATTAATTTGCAAAAGTACCAATTAGAATTGATTTTTGATGCTGCAAGATTATTTTATACAGAATATTTATTTTGATTTGCAAATGGGATTTACTAGATAAAGCCACCCAAAAATAGGAGAATCGGATAAGTATATAACAAAATTATTTCTTGCATTATTTCTTAAGGATTTATCTATAGCATTTCTGCTACAATCTTTCCTCTCGGACCTTTTCTGCTAAAATATTTTTTTCAAAAAAACCTTTCTCCCAAAACCTTTTCTCATAGAATATCACCAAGAATCTTGATCAATCAATGATGATACTTTTAGCGTAATGCTTCATTAAACTTTATGCATTTCGGTTTACCTTGAATTCGTGTTTCATATTTGATTTGAGCTTATTTTGATTTATATATACCGCTCCGTGCATCGCAATTACGCTTGATTTCGCTATAAACCACTGATATATCAACTCTGATTATTTTTGCAATAGAAGATTTTGATTCTCTTTCTTGTAACAATACCTCATTTTTACACCTTTGCTCTTGTGAAAGATGTGACATTACAACTTTATTTTTGGCGATTTATCGGGGTAAAATAACTACTTTCCAAGAAACAGAGAGGGAAATTTTATAATTTTCCTCCTGTTTTTATATTTATTTTACCTCGCAATCTAAAAGTTGCATTTGTTAGTTGAATCTAATTATTTATTTTACCTCGCAATCTAAAAGTTGCATTTGTTAATTGAATCTAATGTTACAATTGTTAATTGAATCTAATTTTTAAAAAGAACGCCTGTCATTTTTCTTTTCTAATTTGCGCATGAATTTTTTCATAGACCATAAAACTTTCCGGGATTTTTTCCAATGAAAGGTCGGAGTTAGCAGGTCCATTGACAACTTTTCCATAACAGCTGAACCTGGAACCATGACAGGGACAATCAAAAGTTTTTTCATCATTATTCCAATGCACAACACATTTCAGGTGCGGACAAATAGCATTGTAGGCATGAATTTCACCGAATTCGTCCTTGTAAACCGCTAATCGACTCATTCCATTTCGAATAATTGCACCTTCACCTTTCATAAGAAAGTCTTCGTTTTCAACTTTATCTCCTTTTAAAAAATCACCGTATTGTTTTATGACATTTGCATTTTCTTCAATAAACTCTTTTGTTGATTCTAAATGAATGCGAGAAGGATCGTATATTTTTGCCCAGTCGTTTTTTCTGCCATGAATAAGGTCAGTAATTAAAATGCCGGCTATTGTTCCATGAGTCATTCCATTACCTGAGTCTCCAGTTACAATGTAAATATTTTTGCTATCCATTGGATTTCTTCCAATAAATGCCAAGTAGTCAACAGGTTCTATTACTTGCCCTGACCATTTATATATAATTTCCTCAATTGGAAATCTTTTTAAAGCCCATTTCTTAAGTCTTTGGAATCGGTCAATTACTTGTTCCTCATCCTGCCCGGTTTTATGATCTTCACCACCTATGATTAGTAGATCATATTTATGATCATAGGACTGTAACCTAACGTAATGATATGGATTTGTATGCCATTTTGAATTCTGCTCACCTGTATCCCACCATAATGCTTTTGGTAATGAATTTTTAGGAATTTTTGCACCTATTACATAAGTACGATAAGGAGCCTGCTTGGTGTGAATTGCCACTTTATTATTTACCGGGGAATTTGTTGCTACCACAATTTGTTTTGCCTTTACACGATAACCATGTGAAGTAACAATACCATTTTTATCAATTGTTTTGGCATGAGTTCCTGTAAATATCATTCCTCCAAATGAAATTATTACATCACACAATCCTTTAAGATACTTCATTGGATGGAATTGCGCCTGATCTTTAAATTTAAGACAAGGGCCTTGTTCTGTTGGTATTCCAGGAATATGGTTTATGATTTCAGTATTTATACCAGCTCTTTGCGTTGCTTCATATTCTTCAATTATGGATTCCTCCTTATCTGAGGAATGTAAAAATAAATATCCGTTAAGTCTTTCAAAATCACATGGAATTGCTTCTTCCAATACAATTTTTTCTATCATTTCAATAGCAGCTGTATGACTTTGAGCTGCAAGCCGAGCTCCCTCATGTCCAAAAACCTTTTCAATTTCAAAATATCTGTCATCTAGGGCATTTACAATGTGTGCAGTAGTTCGTCCTGTTTCCCCACTTCCAATATAACCATCTTCAATAATAGCAACTGTTTTCCCTTCTTTAACTAACATATATGCAGTTGTTACACCAGCAATTCCTCCGCCAACTATTACCACATCTACACTTATGTCTTGTTGTAGTTCGGAATAACTAACTGGAACGGAAGAATTTATCCAAAAAGTGTTGTTTTGTCCCGAAGTTATATCACCACTTGCATCAGATAAGTCAAAATTATTTTCATTGTTATTTATAATGGTCATTGTTTTTTATAAGTGTTAGTGTGAGTTATTATTTTTTGAGTTATTCGGTTTGTTTGTATTGTTTTTTAAAATACTTTTAGTGGAATTAATGTTTGGGTTTCGTAAGTTGGGCTTAGGCATGTTTGGATTGTTTTTTCTTTTATTGTCCTCCCTAAAAAACAAATAAAGCGCAACTAATAAGGCTATTCCAAGTATGAAATAAATTGGCCATGTTGGTATAATTAAAAATACAACAACAACCCATGCAATTAGGATTATTATTATTAGAATCAGAAAAATTCTTCTTGCTGTTCCCACTATGTTTTTTTTGTTTTAATAGTTAATAAAATATCCTGCCAGTTTTATTGAAGTTGATAAAACAGACCATTCAGCCTCGAAATCTTGTTAAGAATGAAAATATTGAATGGGAATTTTAATGTTATTCGAATTTCTGAACTTAAAATATTGTGATTTTTTGTAGAAGGTTTTCTACAAACTGAGAAAATTCCCACTCTATTCCAGAAGGTTTTTTACTGTTTTAATAAGCAATTGCGGAGAAAAAGGTTTTAACAGGCAGGCATCAGCCTGGGTAATAGTTGCTTGTAATATTTCTTTTTCCATTCCACTTAGAATAATTACAGGAACAGGTTTTTTATACAAATGATTTTTAACGTGGTCAATTATTTCAAATCCTCCTGAGAAAGGAAGCATAATGTCTGTTATTACTAAATCAAAATCATCATCATTAAATTTATGGATGGCTTTTTTTACGGTTTGTACAGCACTTACTTTATAGTTTTCAAGTTCAAGAAAGCTTACTATTGATTGTCGAATAAAAGGCTCATCCTCAATGACTAAAATATTTTTTATTTTCCCCATTAAATTATAATATTTACACTGGTTCCTAATATATAATGAGTGGCAGGTACATTAATGTTTTGAATGGTGCGCAACATATAATAGACCGAAATACTGGTGTATTTATTAAATGAATAATCCATCCCTAATTTAAATCTTTGCTGAACCCATTTTGTATCGGGAAATTCATCCATAGTATTAAAAAATTCAACTGCAGCGTATGGAGTCCATTGCTTATTTAATTCAACATTAGCCTGAATTTTATGTCTTAAAAATTGTTGTGGAATCCTTCCATTTTCTGATGAAAACATATCCTTATAATTCATCTGGTATCTCAACCTATAACTTAATTCTATTGGCTTCCATTCATTTTTTAAAATCAAATCAGTTACTAACCTGTGTCTTGAGCTAAATGCAAAGTCTCTTTGAACATTTTGGCTGTTTCGGTAACTCATTCCTATTCTCAAATGCTTATTGAATTTATAGGCAATACCAACATCAATAAATCCTTTCTGAACTTCTGTGGCGTTGTTTCTAAGCCTTATTTCCTGCCTAATATTTATACTTGTTCCAGGGGCTATTTCTTTCTTTAATTTCAATCCAGACCAAATAAGAAAGTCTTGTGTGTTTTGACTTTTTACTTGATCTGGCCCCAACCAAAAAAACAAGAGCAAAATGAGAATTATTACTGTTTCTTTTTTCATCAATGTTTATGTTTTAAGTAACACATCTTAATTTTGTAAAGAAGATTGTGACGCTGCTTTTATACTTGTTTTTTCCACCAAAACTTTTTGCTGTTTAGTATCCAAATAATATATTTTTACACTTGCACTATCTTTCATGAAATTGATTTTACTAATTGAAATTCTGTGGATATTAAGTCCAGTTCTTGCTTTTAAGTCTTCAATTAATAGGGCATGATTTTCTGGTTTTATCATTTCTATGTTTTCATACTGCACCTTTTGCGTATTCTCATTTTTCATAAATAGATTCCCATCAAGAAAATAAGCGCAAGTCAATATAATTGAATTGATTAAAATAGTTTCGAAATATGTTCCTTTGGCAACAGCACTAATTAGTCCTATTGCAATAACAATAAACAAATAGGTCATATCCTTTGCTGAAATATTGACAGTACGATATCTTAACAAAGAAAAAACAGCGAATAGTCCGAAGGCAGCTCCCATAGAAAGTTCAACCTTATTTAACAGATAGGTAATGATAAATATCACCACATTAAAAAGAAAGTAGGTGAAAAAATAATCTTTTTTCTTATAAATGGGATAGTAAATTAGCCTGATGAGTATTAGTACAGAAAGGAAATTAATTGCTAACCGTAAAAAAAATTTTGCTCCTATTTTGTCAAATAGTTCAAAATTTGGAAATACATCATTGGTTTGAGTAATAACTTCAAGAAGTAACATACATTATTTTTTTTAAGGTTAATAATTTGGGTTTGAATAGGTTTTGTTTTATTTTGGGGAATAATTGTGTAATTCCAAAACAATATTTGCTTATTGATATTTTTCTTATTTTGTTTTTATTCATTACTTGATGAAAAAATGATTTAATAGAATTACCGTCTTGTTTCAATTCAGCAATTACCAGGAATTCAAATGTTTTTTCACCCTGCTCATTTTTCATTGTTAAATCAATATCAAGGGTTACTCTTTCAGTTAAATCGTTATTGACTAATGTAATGCGAGAATAGTTTATCCAGCAGACGGGCTTAAGACTTTCAGCCTTGATATTTGCAATAGATCGTAGAAATTTTTTAGCAGCTTTGCTTAAAGACTGTTCAATACTTTCTAGCTTAATTCTGTTTTTTATTGTTCTGGATTTATTGTTTTTAAACTTGATTTCAAAAAAATTCAGATTTGACTCAACATATTTTCTACATCTTATTTTATACCGGTTTGATTTTCCATTGTGATGATTCAGGTATAAATCATATTTTTCCGTATCAAAATACAGTGTCTCGTAATTTGAGATTCTGTTATTCATAATTTCCAAAACTTTATAATTTTCTTTTAAATTTTGAAGAACTATTTTCAATTTATCCAAATGAAAAACAAATTTTATATCAGTTCTATTCATTAACTTGACATTGTCCATTTCATTTAAATTTAAAGACCTGAAATCCTTTAATTCTTGCATAATTTGTTCAAAGAGGACTGAATCATTTGTCATAATCGAGCGGGTTTGCATATAGTTAAGTGCCTTTTCATTATATACCTTTCCTTTTTCTAAAGCTCTATTTACATGGATTTATACTAACTTTTTTACTTGCTTTAATTATTATCAAGCTTAAATTTATTAAATTTTACCAGCTATACTTTTCTTTTCAATTGTAGATGTTTTTTATCATCAATTGTATATTTGCATTACCATTTCTTCCTTTTTAAAAGCATCAAAAGACATACTAATTAAAAATAACTAAGTTGTTTAATTGTAAAATTTGATCTCTACTATTAATTTCTGCTTTATGCTTTACCATAATAGTTCCTGATGGTGATAATTGGGCAGAATCTTTAGAATAGGTATAAATTTCATATTTGCCTTTTCTTAGGTTTTTGAATTCAAATGATCCATCGTAACTTGTTCTTATTCTCTCGCTGTAGGATACTTCATTTCCGCATTTTAAATATACAGTCTCATCCTGAGCACCATACTCTCCTTTTAGTTCAGTGAAACTTGCATTGTAATTTTTCACCCAAATTTTTCCTCTAATTGAAGCGCTTCCGCCTTTATTTGCTGGCTGATAAATTATTAAATCATTTATTTCAACATTTTGCTTTTTATCGCTTATTTCGAAATTTCGTAAAACTGGGGTTTTAGGTGAAGATGAAACTTTGGAAGTATCCATCCCATAGGCAAAAATTTTATAATTTCCTTTTCTTAAGTATTTGAATTCAAATGAACCATCATGATTTGTCCTTATATCATCACCAAAGCCATCTTGCTCATTATCATAAACCAAAAAGACCCTTTCTTCAGGTTCAACATCCTCTTGAGAAACAATAAATTCGGGGGAATGGTAATTTCCTGCATACAATTTACCTTTTACAATTGCTTTTCCACCTGTTCCTGCCTCTTTTTTGCAGGATGTGAAAATTATGAGGGCAATAGAAAATAGTATAAATAGTGTAAATTTTTTTTTCATTGTTATTATTTTATAAACAATTAATTAAATAGTTTAAATCAGGAATAATTATCAAAAGACCTTGCCATAATAATTAAATATAAAAGTGCTGGAAGATGGCTTGTTAAGCTATTGGTTAACAAGCAATTTTTATATATTGATTTATTAATCTTGGCAATTAATGAAATTCAATGAGAAAAATTTTCTACATTATGTGAAATATATTCAGGTGAGTGCGAAAATAATATGGCCATCTTGAAAAAATATTTTCAAGACGGCCAAAATTTAAAAAATCAAGGAATTTTATATATCCCTTTGCGCATTATTTTCGCTGTTTCCTTCTGTGTCAAAGGCATCTCCTTCCAAAACTCCTTTTTCACTATCCTTTAATTGTTCTTCAATACTCTCCACTTTTTCAAGTTGGGTTCTTAGTCTGGGTAGTGTATTCAGAGCAAATTCTCTAATTTCAGGAATATCAGTTTCACGGGCAAGACTTTCAAAATCATTTATTTTGTCCTGATAGTTACTTTTTATTTCATCTACATATTCCTTGTCGAAATCAATGCCTTCATTATCAGTTACACTGTTTATTTTGTCTTGGTGATCATCTGACATAGTTCCAGGTAATACGACTGGTTCTTTTTGAGCAAGGGCCTCGAGTTCACTTTGAATTTCACGGTGTTCTGTTGCAATATCCTTTGCAAATTGCTGAACTTCAGGAGTAACAGCTTTTTCTTCTGCTATCCTTGATAATTCCATATTCATCATGTTCATACTTGCTGTTTCAGTTAGTATTTCAGCTGTCTTATCATCCATTATTCTTTCCTCTGTTCTTTCTTGTGCTTTTTCTACCGGGTCCTCATTTTTTGTTCCCGTTTCACATGCTATATTTAGCATTAAACCAAAAGCGCATAGTCCTATAAAAAATTTTGTTTTCATTTTTTTAAGTTTTAATGTTTGTGGTTTTATCTTGTCCAATATCTGTGCTATCCAAAAAGCATTTTCTTTTGAATACTTTCCATTGCTTATAATTTGAATTTTAAGTCATTCATTTATAATAATATACCTTGTTTTAATTTTTATTTTAACTGATTATTTCGTGGTTTTTTTTCATCGGATGTTTGCTTAACTGATCCATTTTGGGAAACTTATATCCAAATTGATTTTGTTTTTGAGTACTTTAAAAAATCAAAGGATTTTGAAACTTAGTTTATTCCTTTTTTTGAGTAATTCACTGGAAAAATGGCTTTTTAGCAATAATCTTACAAAAGCAATGTTTTTTTAGTTTTAGTATATTACTTTTATCTGAAATTAATCAAGATGAGCATTACCCTTCAGGAAATAAAAGAATCCTTCACAAGTAATTTCAGTTTTTATCTTGATTCTTTTTTTTATCTTTTAAAAAACCCCAGTTGGGATAATCCCTTTTACATTATTCTTTGTATCTATTTCATAACATTTTCTCTTGAAGTAATTCTGCCAAAAAAAGAAAAGTATCCCCTATTGGAGCGCAAAGGATTTAAACTTGATATTTTTTATCTGTTTTTTATTGATTTTTTGTTAATGGCCATTGGATTTTATGCAATGGTTAGTGTTGTTGAGAAAATATTTTTAGGTTCTCTTTTGTTCTTTGGAATAAGTACTCCAATATTGAATATCGAAGTTCTTCCGGAACTTGTTCAATTTTTGATCTTTTTTATTCTTGTAGATTTTGTCCAATTTCTGGGGCATTACCTTCTTCACAGAATTGATTTTTTATGGGAATTTCATAAGATTCACCATGCACAGGAACAACTTGGTTTTGCTTCAACCCGGCATTTTCATTGGTTTGAATATATTGTGTTTAAGCCTCTTTTATATATTCCTTTTGGTTTACTTGGATTTGGGGTTAAATATTATGTTGTTTATTATTTATGGATCGGCTTGTTTTTTACTTTTTTATCGCATTGCAATGTTAAAATTAATTGGGGATTTTCGAATTATATCTTTATTAATCCAGATACTCATTTTTGGCATCATTCAAAAAATGGACCTGGGAAATTCGGGGTTAATTTCGCCTCTGTTTTAAATGTTTGGGATTTGCTTTTCGGTACCTTTTATTTACCTGAAAATAAAAAGCCACAACTGGGTGTACATGATATTAAAGAAATCCCAAATGGTTTTTTGGGACAAATGATTCATCCATTTAAATCTGTTTTCAGGAAAAAGCCCCAAACTCCTCAAAGTGAAATTGTAAGTACAACTATGATGAACAAAGAAAAAATAAAAAAATCAATCAAAAAGGGCACAATTAAAAAGTAGGATTTTCTTATCCTTTTGGAATAATTTTAAAGGTTGGTTAACTCTATTATCTCCTATTCCCCTTAATTATTGCATTAAATGTTTGTTAGCATTAATTCTTAGGGCAACCCGAAACGACCTGACAATAATTCAAAATCCCGTTCACGGCAGACAATTATTTCGACAAATATTTGGTCAGTTCAGATCTATATCGTAATATTGCAATATAATTATACAAAATGGGTGCAACAAAGACCGAACATTTTACCGACAAACAAAATTCCATTGCGACACTTATCAAAGCTCTCGGACATCCTGCAAGGATTGCTATCGTAGAGTATTTAATGAAAGTGGATGCTTGTATTTGTGGCGACATTGTAAACGAACTTCCTCTTTCACAGCCGACAGTTTCGCAGCACTTGAAAGAACTCAAGACGGCTGGACTGATTAAAGGAAGTGTCGAGGGCAATTCAATTTGTTACTGCATAGACGAGAATGCAATCGGTAAACTTCAAGACTACTTCGCAAACATTTCAGACAAATTAGAAAAAAAGAAAGATAATTGTTGCTAATTTAAAATTAAACAAAATGAAACTATCTCAATTCAAAAAACATCTTGCCACTATTTCGGCTGTAAACTTTGTTCAGCCCAACGGGACTTTTGTTCCCCGACACTTCCACGTCACCGAAGCGGGTTTAACAACCAAACATTTCATTGACTGCGGTGGGACAGTGAGAACTGAAAAGACCATTAACTTTCAAGTTTGGGTTGCACAAGACTTTAATCACCGACTTGAACCTAACAAACTTCAAAAAATCATTTCATTATCTGAAAACCTTTTCGGCAACGAAGACTTGGAAGTTGAAGTGGAATATCAAACGGAAACCATTGGCAGGTATGGCTTAGACACAAACGGAGAAAACTTTATGCTAACTGCAAAAGCAACCGACTGTTTGGCAAAAGACAACTGCGGAGTTCCCGAAGCAAAACATAAATTAGAATTATCAGAACTGCCAACCGAAAAATCCTGTTGCTCTCCTGGCGGAGGGTGCTGTTAATATATGAAAGCGTTTATCATCAAATATAAAAAGCCAATCATCATCACAACTTCCATAACAGTTTTGCAACTCATTTTCGGCTTTGACCCAAAGTTTTGCATCATCAACATTGTTTGGCTGTTTGTATAAAATTAAACTATGACACAGACAAAAGTGTTATTTCTCTGCATACACAATTCGGCACGAAGCCAAATGGCAGAAGCGTATCTGAAAAAATTCGGTGGCGACAAGTTCTTAGTAGAAAGTGCAGGACTTGAAGCGGGTAAACTCAATCCACTAGCAGTAGAAGTTTTCGAAAGAGGACGGAATTGACATTTCAAACAACCAGACAAAAGACGTGTTCGACTTTTTCAAAGAAGGGCGACTGTATCAATATGTGGTGACCGTTTGCGATGAAGCAAGTGCAGCTCGTTGCCCAATCTTTCCCGGACTACACAAAAAAATTAATTGGAGTTTTGCAGACCCTTCCGCATTGACAGGCACACACGAAGAAAAACTTGCAGCGACAAGAGTCGTTCGTGACAAAATTAAAAATGCGGTTCAGACTTTCATAAAAGAGTTAAATTAACCAGACAGAAAAAAGAGCTACTGCTAACAGTAGTTAAAATTAACCAAACTTCTATTTTTTATTTTTCAAAAATTCGTTTTTGATTTTCCTCCTGTTTTCCAAATCTTGTTTTCCTATTTATTGTAATTAATTGTAACCTTCTTGTGGAATAAAATCAGCATCTTTTTTATAAGATTCCATTTTTTAATAAAACCATTGAAGCAAAAGCATATAATTTAAGTTAGGCAAGAAATTTTCATTCTACATAATTCAAATAATACATTTTTAGAATGGAAATATTAAGAACATCAAATTTATTATTTCTTACAGGCGAAGGCAAATCAGAAGTTTTTTCAGGTGTATATTATAATGGCACAATGTATTACGACTTTGCAAATGTGAAATTTATAAATAATTCTGGAATTGCAGATCTTATTGACCTGGTAAAGTTGTGGATGGAAATGGGAACAGATGTGAAATTTATTCATGTTAATGAAGAGATTCAAAAGAAATTTAAGGATTCTGGGCTCGATCAAATAATTTGTTGTGAATAATTTATCTGAACAATTCATATTTTGAAAACATACTATTTCAGCAGATTTGAAAATCGAAAACCTTACCCTGAAATTAAGAACAATAAATACAGGACGTTTTTCTTTCAATTTTTTGCAATTCTAACAATAGGATTTGGTTTGACTTATTTGAATTGGAGATGGCAATACTCCCTTAATTATGATGCGCTTTGGTTTGCATTACCACTTGTTGTTGCCGAAACCTTGAGTTTTGTTGGTACTTGTCTTATTATTTATAATATGTGGTCAAACAAAGATCCAATAAAGCATGCTCCTGTTCATTTTTTATCTGAAATTGAAGACTTACATGGCCGTTTAGATAGACCTGTTAAAATTGATGTACATATAGCAACTTATAATGAGGAAGTTGAAATTGTCCGATACAGCATCAGAGATGCCAAAAATATGGTTTATCCTTTTGCTGATGTGCCTATTAACATTTATATACTTGATGATGGAAGACGTGATGGCAGGAATGCTAATCAGGAAAACATGAAAAAAGTTGCAGAAGAGGAGGGGGCCGGATACATAATAAGAGATAATAATGAGGGTTATAAAGCAGGTAATTTAAAGAATGGACTTGAAAAGACAAATGGAGATATTTTCGTTATTCTTGATGCTGATACACGTCCATTTCCTGATTTTTTGGTGAATACCATAGGATATTTCCGGAATAAAAAAGTTGCATGGGTACAAACCCCACAGTGGTTTTATGATACCACTCCTGGAAAAAATATTAGTACTGTACTTGCTCAAAAATTTGGAAAAACAGGAGCATTTTTAGGCAAGGTGTCTGATAAATTATTTGGTAAAATTAAAACAGGAGAAGATATTTTTGGGAATGATCCTCGAATGTTTTATGATGTTTTACTTAGAAGAAGAAATAATTACAATGCTGCATTTTGTTGTGGTGCAGGTTCTATCCATAGACGAGAGGCAGTTATGAGCCTTGCCGTAAGCGGATATGGTGAGGAGGTAAATCAAGGGATTAAAAATGTTCTGAAAAAAAACAAAATTATTGCAAAACAGGAATACAGAGAACATAAAAAATCTTTAATTATAGAAAAACATCTTATCCCTTTTAAGTTCCATGCTTCAGAGGATATTTATACCTCAATGATGTTGCATGCAGACCGTAAAAATGATTGGCAAAGTATTCAGCATCATAAGGTAGAATGTAAAATGTTGTCTCCTCAGGATATCGATACAAGTGTGAAACAAAGAACCAGGTATGCTGCAGGGTCACTGGATATTGCTTTTAAAGATAATCCTTTAGTTTTTAAAGGATTAACGATTTGGCAACGATTGGCATATTTTTCTACAATTTGGTCATATATTTCTCCAACATGGATTATTGTTTTTTTATTGAGTCCCATAGTGTTTTTTTTCACCCAAGCATTACCTGTAGCTGCCTATAGTTTTGATTTTTTTAAATTTTTTATACCTTTTCAAATTCTCAATACAATTTCTATGTCAATTGCATGCTGGGGCATTAATAATTCCAGAGGCGATCAGTATTATATATCTTGTTTTTGGTTAATGTTACTTGCTTTATATTCAGCAATTCGTGGAGAAAATGTGAAATTTAACGTAACCCCAAAAATAAGGCAAGGAGCAAATCAATATATAAAGCATATATGGCCTCATATTGCTATAATTTTGCTCACTTTGCTTGGCATTTTTTATAATGTATTTCTTTTGGGTATTGACGCTCATCCTACAGCTTCTGGCTTTGTTTCCAATGCTTTTTGGGGAATGTTTAATATCTACAATTTAAGCATAATGATAAGAGCGGCTTTTTGGACTGAAAAAGAAGCCGAATTGGAAAGCGGAACAATTTTAGAAAACAAAATTGAAAATTCAGTTGTTTCTAATGTCTCTATGGATTGATTTTGTTACTTAATTTAAAAATTATACTATGTCTGGGGAAAGTCAGGAAAAGCAAAATCAGATGAAGTTCCTTTTTAAACCCTTGTTTTTTATTTTTGCACTACTTACTGTAACTTATATAGTTCTTTATGTAGAAAAATTGAAACCTTCCGATTTAAAGCCTTTCGGAGATTTATTTGTAAAGGATGATGTAATACTTAAATCTCAAAGATATCCTATTAAATCTGCCTCTGGTTACCTTACCAGAGAAGAATTTATTTACGCGAATATTGCATGGAAATATTTTGAAAATAATTACGATCAAAAGACAGGTTTTGTAAATGGAAAAGATACCAGCTCAATATTTACTATTAAAGATCTTACCAGTTATTTGATGGGTATGTTCTGCGCCCTTGAAATTGGAATTGTGGATTCAACAGAAGTGGATAGTAGGATGAATAAACTGTTTATATCTCTTGATAAAATACCACTTTATGAAAATAAACTTCCAAATAAAAAATATAACACAGGATCATTAAAAATGCTTGATGAAAATGGAAATACCTCTGAAAATGGATTTGGTTGGTCGGCTCTTGATATAGGAAGGTTTTTTAATTTTGTAAATAAAGTAAATCTACAATATCCACAATACCAGCCAAAAATCAGAAAAATTATTAAACGGTGGAAAATGCATGAAATGATTGAAAATGGAAACCTTAAAGGAATGGTTTTCCAGAGCAACAAAAGAAAATATAAATTAATCCAGGAGGGTCGCTTAGGATATGAGGAGTATTGTGGCAAAGCTTTATATAAATCAGGCTTTGATGTTACCGAAGCCATTAGCTACAGGGACTTTATAAAGTTCATTGACATTTATGGATACAGGATAGCAGCAGACACCAGGGAAGTAAGAAAAAAAAATTCACACAACTATGTACTTAGTGATCCCTATTATTTAGATGGATTAGAAAACGGCTGGGACATAAATTCCCGGGAACTTGCATTTAGGGTTTTTATGGTGCAAAAAGCAAGATATATTGATACAGGAATTTTAACAGCAACAGGAGAAGATTATACAGATAATACTGCTAATTATGTTTATAACTCTATTTATGCGGATTTTAGAACCTGGACCTGCTATGATGAAATGGGTAAGAAAAGGAACGATTTAAAAATGCTTAGCACAAAAACTTCTTTTGCATGGTATGTTTTATATGAGGATGAATATGCAAATTTATTGTTTAACAATGTTAAGGATTTATATGATCCTCAGAGAGGATGGTATTCGGGAAGGTACGAAGTTTCGGGAAAAATAAACAAATCCATTTCTGCTTCTACCAATGCAATAGTATTGGAAGCATTAAATTATAAAATGAACGGAACTATTATTCAGTTTTAAATAAAAGTAAATGTTTTTGCACATTTTGTGCAAAGGCTTTCTCAAATGTAATTTAATTCAAGCATTTTTTATTTGAAAAAAAATGGCCGGATTTTTCATTCTCTTATTGAGATCAATGAAAACACAATGAAAAAAAGCCTGATTATTTTCACTATACTTATCCCATTAATTGTAATGGTAATTGCATTTAATTGTAGAAATAAAAAACCTGATTCGATCAAGAATATAAATCCATTTAAATATGCTGCTCTAAGTGTAGAAACCTTTCATATAAAGGATAAAGGATGGGGATTTGATATTTATGTAAATGGCAAAGCATTTATTCATCATGAAAAACCCCAGTTAAGTTCTCTTGAGGGATATGCAAATGAACAAGATGCTGTAAAAGTTTCAAAACTTGTAATAAGCAAAATCAGATCAAACAAGTTACCACCTGTTATTTCCTTTTATGAATTAGATAGTTTAGACATTAGGTATAAATAAAGAATAAAACAAAGAAATATAAAGGGTTAGGAATAAGTATTTTCTATAGCTGTTGCTAGTATACTAATAATTTGAAGATAATTGCAATAATTGAATTTAGGATGAACTAATGAAAGAGGAATTTACTAACAATGTCCCAACGATATTTTTTTTTAAAAAAAATTTAATTCGAACTATCTATTTAAAATTTTCTGTCTTAATATCATGCCTAGCAATTTTATAGTTGCCATCTTCCTTAATAATGGAAAATTTTTCAATTGAAGTGACTCTTGCATACTTAATTTTATAAGTAAGGTTCAATTTAACCTGTTCGGCAAATTCAGCTGTTTGTTCCGCTTCAATTAGCTCATAGGATTTTAAAATCCCCATTGCATTTCTTAGCATTTTTAATTTTTCGGTTCTATCTTCTAATGATTCACCCGAATTTAAAGAAACAGTGTATAAATTCGAAACATTTTCATATTCTTCTAATTTAATAAAATTAATAAGAGTTTCAACGGCCTGTTCAGCCTTGGGTTGATCTATATTTTCTGTTTCACAAGCAACAATTGAAAAGGCAATTAAAATAACAACAAGTAATTTTTTCATAGGAACAAGAGTTGAATATGTTAGATAAAATGTAATTAATCTGAATTTAATAAAAAATTATTAAACTTTAATGAACCAATTACACGCAATGTATTTTAAATCTAATCCTGGTTCTGTTTTAGAATAATGTTTTCTTCCTGGGAATGTTTTCTATCCAATAAAAATGGACCGAATGGAACCAGAGAAGCCAAAACAGCTAAAATTCCTTTTAACAAAGACCATTTATTAGCAAAAAAAACATGGGTTAAAGCAGCAAGATACAAAACGAACAAAATTCCATGAATCCATCCCGTATACTTTACTGCTAAAGGTATATCAGCATAATATTTTAGGGGCATGGCAATAAAAAGGAGCAGCAGAAAGGAGATACCCTCCAGTAGGGCAATCAAACGAAACCTGCCAATTGAAGTATTTGAAAATTCAAATTTCATGCATTCCATATTTTTACTTTTATTTATAACTAATAGGTATTTAAAATAGAAGATTCTATTTTAAATTACCATTAATTAAAGAGGATTGTGTAAAGTTAATGTTTTTAGAAAGGAAACGAAAAAACCGAAAATGTATTTAAAGAGAAATTAAAGCATTTCTTGGGCTGTCACCTTAACTTATAATAGAGTTGAGAATTGAGTTTGTTATATTTTTCCTTCTTTAAACCTTTTTGATAAAGGGTTTATCCAACCAATTTTAAATATTTCACTTTTCTTTTGCTATTCATTTGGGTAAGTCATCTGACTTTGTTTTGCCCATCTCCTTTGTTTTCAGCGTAATAATCTTATCCTCTTTTCTGTTTTTTTCTGTTTTTATAACAGAATTTTCAATGGATCCGATTTTACCTATGTAGTTTTCCTTTTTCATTATTACAGCAGTTGTAATAAAAAGTACTATTAAAATGAATCCTAGAATTAAAATAATTGCTTCCATGGATAAATTTATTTGTGCTATTTCACCTGAAATTTTAGAATAACTTTTGTCCTGATATATAAACATCCGATTGATTTTAAGTTGAATAGCTAATGTGTATTTTTAATTTACAGGATACTAATAAGGTTAATGAAGGATAGTTTAAAATAATTTGTCAAATATACTTTTGCCAACAGTAATCTTGAATTTTTCCCCTGAAATGTTATATTTTGATCGCAACTTATTTGTAAAAATTGAAAAATCAGAGATAATATCCTTCAGAATTAGTTCGTCTAATTGACCATCGTAATTTTCGATTTCAAATCTGATTAATTTTTTAAAGGAGTGATTATTTTCCTTATCCATAATTGCATTTTTTTTAATTGTTGTTACAAATTCAGTACTAAAAACAAAAATTCATATTAAATGCTTGTTTTGGAAGGCCAAAGAGTTCTAATGGTGGAAAAATATCCGCAAGTAGTGGAATTTATTCCGCACAAATTTTAACTCTTGAATTTTCTATTTCTACTTAAAATGAAATTTAATCATCACTAAATCAATTTATTAGCGATAATTGCAAGGTTTTTATTACATGGGAATGGATATTGACCTTCCCTATTTTGAATTGCTAAACCTCATATTGCAAAAATCATCAAGGTTTTTACGTCTAAAAAAAAACTGAGTAATGGTTTTTTAAGCAATTTGTATTAATACGGAAGCAATAAATAAATAGGACTAATGAAAACTAAGAAAAATAAGCTTACTGATTCTTTTCAGTTGCTAAATCCAACTGAGCGCCTAATAAATAAGAAAAAGGCAGAAATGATGGGAAAGGCCAATAGAGGCAATCTGGATATGCTTATCCATGAATTGCATGTATATCAAGTTGAACTTGAAATTCAGAATGAGGAATTGAAAAGGGCAAAAAAAGAGATCGAAATTTCTAGAAATAAATATGCCGATTTATATGATTTTTCTCCTATTGGATATTTTACTTTTGATCAGGAAGGGTTTATTCAGGAGGTAAATTTGGCTGCCAGTAAAATTCTTAGAATAAACAGAGATTTTTTAATTCATAAAATGTTTCACATTTACATTGTTCCTGAATTTTGGGATGATTTCAATGATTTTTTAAAAGAAACCATGCAAAGTGATGTAAAGCAGACTTGTGAAATCCAGATGCTAAATAAAGATGGTGAGGTTTTCCATGCTCAATTAGAAGGAATTAAAATTAGTGGAAATGGAAATAATCCCGATTGCTTCAGGGCTGCACTTATCGATATTACGGATAGAAAAATAGCTGAGAAAGCATTGAAAAAAAACACCCATGAATTGCTATTTAATAAAAAACTACTTGAACGAAAATCCCTTGAACTTGCTCAGGTATTTATTCAACTCGCAAAGTCTGAAAGGGATTTAAGGGAATTGAATGTTAACAAGGATAAGTTTTTTGCAATCATAGCCCATGATTTAAGAAATCCCTTCTCAGTTATGCTTGGTCTAACAAATATCCTTGTCAATGATTATGAACAAATGGATAAAAGGCAGGTATTAGAGATTCATCAAAAATTAGATTTAACAGTAAACAGAGTTTATTCATTGTTGAATAATTTATTAAAATGGTCAGTTATTCAGTTTGGAAAAATAGATTATAAGCCAGAAGAAATAAATCTTAATGAATTAATAGTAGAAAGTTTAAAATTACTGCAACATTATGCTGAGAACAAGCAAATAACAGTTAAAACCACGGTTGATGAAAATATTGCTGTAGTCGCAGATAAGAATATGTTGGAATCCGTGATTCAAAATTTAATAACAAATGCCATAAAATTCACAGCCATTGGAGGTGACGTTCGAATTGAGGCAACTGAGAAAGAAAAATTCACTAAAATAAGTGTTTTGGATACAGGGGAGGGCCTGGATAAAAAAACCTTAATTAATTTATTTAGAATAGATAAGAAAAACAGTACCAATGGCACTTCAAATGAATCAGGTACAGGTTTAGGTTTGATTTTATGCAAAGAGCTAATAGAAATACAGGGTGGAAAGATTTGGGCAGAAAGTGAACCAGGAAAGGGTGGAAAGTTTTCTTTCACATTGCCCAAGAGTGATGAAATACCCAAAATAACTAAGGAGTTAAAGGCTAAAATAAACAAAAAAACAATTTGAAAAAGACATAAATTTTACTTAGTTGTTTTCCCCACATTGTTCTTATTTTACACATCTTGAGGAGTTTTTTTCCCATAAAATGCAGGCATTGATTCTTTGTTTAAATGCATTTGAAAAATGTAACTTCTTATTTGATAGAATCTTAAAAATTAGTTTAAAGGATAGTTTAAAAAGGCATAGTATTGTAATAAAAAAGAACTTAATCTAGAAAAACATTAATGGTGTATAAATCCCAGGAGGAAATAGAAATGAATAAAGATATTATTCTTGAAAAAGTGCTTGAAGAAAGCATGGTTGAAGTTTTAGAAAAAACTATTTTAAACAATTCAAACAATTCAATTACTTCATTAAAAAAAGAAAAAACACATGCCCCGGGTTGGCCAGGCATTGCTCCAAGATGGACATCAGCAGATAAAAACGGAGTAGGTACATCCCTAAACGTTGCCAGTAAAGTTTGGTTTACCATGAGCCATGGAACCATTAATGAAATTTATTATCCCCAAGTTGATCAAGCTTGCACCAGAGATATGGAATTTATTGTAACTGATGGTAAAAAATTCTTTTCTGAAGAAAAAAGAAATACAAGCCATCATATTGAGTATCTAGCAGAAGGTGTTCCTGGTTTTCGTTTAATTAACACTTGTCATGAAGGTAATTACAGAATTGAGAAAGAAATTATTACTGATCCTTACAGGGATACTTTTTTACAACGAATAAAATTCGTGCCTTTAAAAAAAGATATTTCTGATTATAAACTATTTATTTTATTAGCTCCACATATCGGGAATTATGGTTCAGGTAATACCGGGTGGACTGGGGATTATAAAGGCATGCCAATGTTGTTTGCCGAAAGAGGTAATGCTCTTGCCCTTGCGTGCTCAATTCCTTGGTTGAATTATTCTGTTGGTTTTGTGGGAACCTCTGATGGCTGGCAGGACCTTAAAAGCCATAAGTTTATGAAATGGATCTACAAGCGGGCAGAAAATGGAAATATCGCCATGATAGCTGAAATTGATTTAAAAGAATCTGAAAAAAGCGAAAGCGAAATCATCATTGCTATAGGATTTGGCAGGAATAGCGCTGAAGCAGGACTAAGAGCCAGGTCAAGTATTTTAGAGGGTTTTGATACAGCAAAAAAAGTATATATAAAGGAATGGCTTAACTGGCAAAAAGATCTTTTTAATTTTAAAACAGCCAAAATATCGGCAAGAGATTTATACCGTGTGAGTACTTCTATTTTAAGAATTCATGAATCAAAAAGACATCCAGGAGGTTTTATTGCAAGCTTGTCAATTCCTTGGGGCCATTCACGTGGAGACGATGATTTGGGAGGCTATCATTTGGTCTGGCCAAGAGATTTGGTTCATACGGCAGGAGGTTTATTAGCAGCAAAAGCGGATACTGATGCAAGAAGAGTTCTAACTTATTTAATGGTTACGCAGGAGGAAGACGGTCATTGGCCACAGAATATGTGGATGGATGGTTTTCCCTATTGGACAGGTGTGCAAATGGATCAGGCAGCGAGTCCAATCCTTCTTATAGATTTATCTATTAGAGAAGGCGCTCTTCAATTAGGAGATTTAAAAAGCCTTTGGCCTATGGTTAAAAAAGCAGCTTCCTATCTTGTTTCTCATGGCCCCACTACCGATCAGTGCAGATGGGAAGAAAACGCAGGTTACACTCCCTACACACTCGCGGTTGAAATAGCGGCCCTACTAATAGCAGCCGACTGTGCAGAAGTCAATCACCATCCTGAAATAGCAATTTATTTACGTGAAACAGCTGATTATTGGAATGAAAGCATAGAAAGATGGACTTATGTTACTGATACTCCATTATCAAGAAGAGTAGGAGTTGAGGGTTATTACATTCGTGTTTCCACGGCTGAGAATGGGGATGGTAAATTCCCAAAGGAAGATATAATTACAATAACCAACCGTCCTAAGGGTGCCAATAAAATAAATTCTAGGGATCTTGTAAGTGTTGATGCACTTGCCTTGGTAAGATTTGGATTAAGGGATGCAAAAGATCAAAGGATACTTAATACTATTAAGGTTATTGATTCATTATTAAAAAAGGAAACACCAAGTGGCCCCTGTTGGTACAGATATAATAATGATGGTTATGGAGAGCAAAGTGATGGAACTCCATTTAATGGAACTGGAATAGGAAGACCTTGGCCTTTATTATCAGGTGAAAGGGCTCATTACGAAGTAGCAGCAGGAAATTATAAGGGTGCTTATAAATTATTAAAAACCATGGAAAGTTTCGCAAATGAAGGCGGTATGCTCCCTGAACAAATTTGGGATAGCGAGGATATTCCTTCTAAAGAACTTTTCTTTGGAAAAGCTACCGGTTCTGCCATGCCTCTTGCATGGGCGCATGCAGAATACATTAAGCTTTGTCGTTCCATAACCATGAAAAAGGTTTTTGATATGCCCCCACAAACCAAGGAAAGATACATTGATGAAAAAACAAAATCAACATTTGTAGTGTTCAAATTTAACAGCAAATGTAAAAGAATACCTGCAGGTAAAAATTTCAGGATTGAATCAATGGCCAAAATGAAAATAAGATGGACTAATGACAACTGGCAAACTTCAATGGATTCTTATTCATTTGATACGGGACTAAAGGTTCATGTTGTTGATTTAATAACAAATGAATTACCAAAAGGAGCAAAAATAATTTTTACATTTTATTGGACAGAATGCAATAAGTGGGAAGGTAAAGATTTTGAAGTGAAAATAGTTTGAAAGACAATCAATAAATATAAATAGCTGCTTTAAAAAAGTAATAATGAAAATACCTGAGGTTTTGATGTTAGGGTGGGAATTTCCACCTGTTATAAATGGCGGTTTAGGCATTGCTTGTCATGATTTGTCCATCGCTATGGCTGAATTTGCAAATGTTACAATGATTATACCCAAAGCAATACCCGGATTTAATACTGGGAAACTTAATGTAATTGGATTAAATAACATAGATGTTAATTCATTTGAGGATATTTCAAGGCAAAATGAATATGGTTCTCTCAATGAGATTTACAAAATACCAATGGATCTTGACCCTTATTATTCTACTGATTACACTTCAGAGAGGAAAACAGGTTATATAAACGAGGTAATAATTCAAGGCAAGAAATACAGTATTTTTGATATTGACAACCTTTATGGTGGAGATGTAATCCATAAAGTTATTCAGTTTGGAAATATTGCTGCAAAGTTATCCGAAAGATTGAATTTCGATATCATTCATACCCATGATTGGATGACAATGGTAGCAGGTATGGAAATAAAAGCGCGTAGTGGAAAACCACTGGTTATGCATATTCATTCCCTTGAAGTGGACAGGAGCGGGCCCGAAAGCAAAGGATGGATGTATGATATAGAAAAGCAAGGTATGGAGGCTGCAGATTTGCTAATGCCTGTGAGTAGATTTACTGCTGAAAATATTGTGAAGTATTATGGGATTGATCCTGCCAAAATTGTACCAGTTCATAATGGAATAAGACCAGTAGTTCCATTTAAATCTGTAAGACCATATAAGGAGAAAACAGTTTTATTTATTGGCAGATTAACCAGGCAGAAAGGTCCAGAATATTTTCTTCAGATTGCCTCTAAAATTTTAAAACACAACCCAGATGTACGTTTTGTTGTGGCAGGAGCAGGGGAGAGTTTTAGAAAAATGTTGTTGGATAGTTCATATAGCAAAATTGGTAACAGATTTCATTTAACTGGATTTATCAATCAGCAGGAAATAAAACATTTACTTTCTATTTCAGATGTGTATTTAATGCCCTCTGTTTCTGAACCATTTGGACTTTCTGCAGTTGAAGCAGCTCAATTTCAGATTCCCTGCGTAATTTCCAAGCAGTCCGGAGTTGCTGAGGTTTTATCCGGCTCACTGAAATTTGATTTCTGGGATGTTGACAGAGCTGCTGATTATGTTTTAAATCTAATTGATAATCCTATGTTAAATTCAAAGGTTGTTGATGATGCAAATAAAAATCTTAAACTCATAAGTTGGAATTTAACAGCCAAAAAAGTTGTTCAGACTTACCGGGATTATAAATTTTGCAACAATTAAATAATAAATAACAGAAATTTTATAACCATTTAATCCAGAACCTATGCCTTCAGTATGTTTTTATTTTCAAGTGCACCAACCCTTCAGGTTAAAAAGATATTCGTTTTTTAATATAGGAAATACCCCTATGTATGAAGATGATAAATTAAACAAAGAGGTTCTTGACAAAGTCTCGGCTAAATGCTATATAAAGACAAATCAGAAAATGCTTGAATTAATTGAGCGTCATAATGGGAAGTTTAAGATCAGTTATTCCATTAGTGGTATGGCTATTGAACAATTTGAAAGATACAGACCCGATGTTTTAGAATCCTTTGTAGCCTTGGCTAAAACAGGATGCGTTGAATTTTTAGCTGAAACCTATAACCATTCCCTGAGTTATTTGTTTTCAAAGGATGAGTTCAAAAGACAGGTTCAAAAACATGAGAAGAAAATTAAAAAATATTTCGGACAAACTCCTAAGGTGTTCAGAAATACTGAATTAATCTTTAATAATGAACTTGCAGTTGATATTGAAAAAATGGGTTATAAGGGTATTATTTGTGAAGGAGTTGATAGATTATTAAATGGAAGGTCTGCAAATTTCCTTTACCAACCTATTGGTACAAGTAAGATAAAAGCATTATTGAAAAATTATAAGCTTTCCGATGATATAGCTTTTCGCTTCTCTGACAAGAATTGGAGCGAATTTCCATTAACGGCTGATAAATTCAGTCAATGGGCACATACAATTGCAGGGAATGGAGAAGTTATTAATCTTTTTATGGATTATGAAACCTTCGGAGAACATCAATGGGAATCCACTGGAGTTTTTGACTTTTTGAATTATATGCCTGAATTCATTTTGAAACACCCTGATTTCGATTTTAAAACTCCCTCAGAAGTTATTAGCCAGTATCCAGTTAGAGGAGATTACGATGCTCATGATTTTATTTCATGGGCAGATACCGAAAGGGATTTGTCAGCATGGTTAAGTAATTCATTGCAAGAGGAAGCAATGCAAAGAATTTTTTCTCTGGAGCATTTAGTTAAGGAAGCAGATGATCAGGATCTACTCAATGTTTGGGAAAAACTTCAAACATCTGACCATTTCTATTATATGTGTACTAAATTTTGGAATGATGGGGATGTACATAAATATTTCAGCCCCTATGATTCTCCCTATGATGCTTACATCTATTACATGAATGTGTTTTGCGATTTCGAAACCAGGGTAAAAAATTCAAGCAAGAATAAACTGGTAATGATTCCGCAAGAATTTGAACTTGAACTTGTTTGAGAAATGGTTTTAGAATAAGCTTAAAGGATATTTAAAGCACATTTTGAATAAGAATCCTGAATGAAAATCTTAAGAACAATTAATAATATAAACTTTATGGGGAGGAAAAATAATGATTTATGATTTTTACAATCAAACAAGCGAATTAGAGCGTTATATGCCCAAATTTAAACTTGGGAAATATCAGAAAAAAATTGATATGAGGCTTAGCCAGATTGAGGAGCAACAATATGTGCTAAGGCTATGGAGCAAAGATGCAAGTTTATGGGGTGAAAACAAGGGTGAAAAAACTATTACACAATCCCTAGGATGGTTAAATATAGTGGAAAAAACAATTGCTGCACTTCCCATGCTTTTGAAATTTGAATCGGATATACATTCTTCTGGTTTTAAGCATATAGTTATTTTAGGAATGGGCGGAAGCAGCCTTTCTTCTTTTGTTTACAAAAAAATTATCCAAAAAGAAAATCAAGGTATTCCATTTACAGTGCTGGATACAACTGATCCAGAAATAATTTTGGAAACAGAAAAGTTAATTCCTTTAGAAAACACGCTGTTTATTCTTGCCAGCAAATCAGGGACTACAGTGGAGCCACAAGCACTTTTTGAATATTTTTATGACAAACTAAAACAAATTAAAGGTGAATCTGCTGGCGAAAATTTTGTTGCTATTACAGATCCAGGAACAATGTTAGTGAAACAAGCTAAAGAACTGAACTTCCGACAGATTTTTTTGAATTATTCAGATATTGGTGGCAGATATTCAATTTTTACTTATTTTGGTATTATACCAGCTATTTTAATGGGTGTTAATGTAGGTGAATTGCTTGAGCGAACCCTGTTAATGGTACATGAATGTTCAGCAGGTGTTCCTCTCAGGAAAAACCCTGGAGCTGTTCTTGGCGGAGTACTAGCTGAACTGGTTAAACAAGGTAGAAACAAACTTACATTTTTCATGCCTGAGGAAATTTCTCCAATGAAAATGTGGTTTGAGCAATTAATAGCCGAAAGTACAGGAAAAAAAGGTGTAGGGATTTTGCCTGTTTCTGGCGATATAACTAGTGGAAATACATTTTACGGAAATGATAGAATTTTTGTATTTATTAACTATGCAGGAGTTTTTGACCAAGAATGGTCGGATAAAATTAATTCTCTAGAAGAAGAGGGGCATCCAGTTATAATTATTGAGTTGGATGATATTCATGATTTTGGGATGGAATTTTTCAGGTGGCAATTTGCTACAGCTATTTCAGGTGCCATACTAAATATTAACCCATTCGATCAACCAAATGTCCAGCAAAATAAAGAGAATACAGAGAAAATTTTAAAAACCATTGAATCTAAGGGACTGCTCAAAGAGGATAAGCCTCTTTTCATTGATAAAGGATTACGTTTTTCTGGTACTACAAACGGTTCCGTTACCGCTGAAGCTTTTTTAGATGATTTCTTTTCACTTGCAGTAACAGGTGATTATATTGGTATTCAGGCTTATATTCCAGAAACAATCAAAACAACGAGTGAAATAGAAAAACTCAGAAAATTTCTTGAAGAAAATTTACATTTAGCCTCTACCTCAGGTTTTGGACCCAGGTATTTACATTCAACCGGTCAATTTCATAAAGGAGGACCCAACAATGGATTATTTATTTTATTGACGGGGGGAAATTCAGTTGATATTGATGTACCAGGAAAGCCTTATACTTTTGGCATGTTGAAGAATTCTCAAGCTATAGGAGATTTTAAAGCCTTACAGGATCATAAAAGAAGAGTAATTAAGATTGATTTAGGCGAAGATGTTTCAAAAGGCTTATATAACTTAAGAGAAACAATAAAAACCTCCCTTACTTTGCAAGTAAAATTTGTTTAATTTATTGCAATCAAATTATTGCGGCCGTTCAATTTGAATGGCCGTTTTAATTTAAACAACTTTCAAAATATAAATTTCAAAATTAATATACAAGCTATTATAATCAGTTAAAATACTTCCTTATAAATACTTATGTAAGAAATTACTGCTAATTTCCATTGGTAATTATGAATAAATCGTTGTTTCAACTTTTTGGTTTTTATTTCGGAAAAAAAGTATTCTCCAAATAAAATTTAGTTTTGTACTTGGGTAAATTTGTATTTAAAATAAGTTTAATTTAACCGCATTTAATTCAGTTAAAGAAATTTATATTTTTATAAAAGTAATGTCAGTGGATTTTATGGCCAAACAACTACTTATTGAAGCGGAGGAAAAAGCAACTTATTTATTTGATAAAATTCAAGAGCTTGGAATTATTATTGAGGGTAAAACAGAATACCAGTTAAATAAGGAAGTTTTTAATTTAGCATTTGAACTCTTTAATATTAAGAAATACTGGCATAAAAGGATCGTTCGTTCTGGAAAAAACACTTTGTTTCCCTACAAAGAAAATCCACCTGATTTGGTTTTACAGAGGGATGATATTGTTTTTTTTGATTTTGGCCCTGTTTTCGAAAATTGGGAAGCGGATATTGGAAGAACTTATGTATTAGGCAATGACCAAAATAAACTGAAATTAAAAAAGGATGTAGAACTTGCCTGGTACGAAGGCAAGGATTATTTTGAAAAAAACAAACAAAATTTATCAGGAGCAGATTTTTTCAACTATACGAAAAAACTTGCTGAAAAATTTGGGTGGCAATTCGGAAATATACACTGTGGTCATTTAATTGGAAATTTTCCTCATGAAAAATTATGTGGGGAAGAAATTGTTAATTATATCCATCCTGATAATAATAAACTAATGAGTGATAAGGATAAAAATGGGAATGAAAGGTTTTGGATTTATGAAATTCATTTTATTGATAAAGAATTAGAAATAGGAGGCTTTTACGAACAGCTTTTATCTTAATGGATTTCAATATTTAATGATTAAGCCAAACTAAATTAACTCCCAAAATACATACACATAGAAGTATTCACAATTAAAAGTCAACATGAGTCTATTGATTGCTTATAAATACAACTTATTGTTCTCCATTTAAAGTAATAAGGATTAGATTTGAATGTTTATTTTTTCAAAATCAACTGTATTTTATTGATTTAGAATTTCAGTTTCATTTTCAATATTAGTCTTTAAAAGATTTTTCTTGTTGTTTTTTAAATCCAAAACCAGACGGGCAATTAAATAATTTATTGCAGCAAAATCCGAAATGCTTGGTAGGAGTTTGTTTTCAGAAATTCCATCAAAACAAATGTCAAATTCCGGATAATGAATTGCTGTTTTTATGTTGTTATAGCCGGAGTACCAATTGAATGCGGTTTTTATATACCTTAAGTATAGATCATCATCAAAAACTTCATAAAATAAGCTCAGGGTAATTATAGTCTCTGTAACTTCTGCAGGTTTATAATCAAAATAGTTTTTTGAAGTTCCAAATGTTGTATTAGAAACGCAATTCAGGTAGCCCTCTCTAAATGAGTTTGCAATTATCCAATCGAAAGTTACAATTGCAATTACCTTATATATTTCAACCCCCGATAATAGATATGCATACAAAAGGGCTTCTGATAATTTTGAGTTCGCAGAATGATAGGAATTTTCAATCCACTTTTGTTCCTCCTCAATTTGAACCTCTTGATAATATTTTTCAATTAACTTATCTGCAATGATTAGTGCATTTTCTTTTATCCTTTCTTCTGGAAATATAGTATAATAGATATATAGGCCTTTTAATAGCCCGGCATGGGCAGAAAAGCTGGTAAATGTTTCTGATAATTTTAGAATATTTTGGTAATTGGTTTTTGCCTGGGAATAAAGTTGTACTGGGATTTTGTCATCTTTTATTGACAATAAGATTGCCATTGCCGAAAATGCAGAAACCATATCTTTTTCTTCTTTTCCCTCCAGGCTTTTATGCATATTTATATGCTCCATGTTTTTACAAATGCAGTCATTTATTTCCATAAGAAGTAATTCAATCACTTTAAGACCATAAACAACATTTGTTAGCTTATGATATAAACATATTGCATGAATTACTTCTGAATTATGTAATATGGAATTTTCAGAAATAGTATGTTTTTTATTTTGCTCATAGTCCAATGCTTTTCTTAGAATTTCCAAGGACAGTGGTGGAACTGTAAATTCAATATTTTTATTTACGGAATATCTAAGAAATAAATCAGCATAAATTAATGCTTCTTTATCTATGGATATTGAGGTGAAATTATTTGCTGTAACGCCAATTAAATTCTCATCAAAATTTATTTTTTCATTTACCAATTCAATTTTATCACAAATAATTTCATACTGATTTATTAGGATCTCTTTATGAAATTTGTTGCCAACAAGGATTACATTTGCCCTTGAAGTAATACTTTTCAATAGTTCTTTAAATCGGTAATCTGCTTTTTCTGGTACTTCATTTAAAAATAGTAGAATTGGCTTTTTTACCGAATATAAAAGAAACAATAGGTTATCACCATTTTCTCTACCATATAAATTTATATTATGTTGTATAAGCACTGATGAAATTTGCCCATCCTTATTTATGTTATCGGCTAAATTAAAATACTCCTGCCTTTTTAGAGGATTTAAAACATATTGCACTTCTTTATAATTATCATAGGTGAAATTTTCTGAAGTAACGGCACATATTTTAAGTTTAAATGGAGTATTAATTTTTTTATTAAACACATCAAATAAAGTTGCAGAATATTGAGCAATTTTATCCTCAGAAGGAGAATAAGGACTAATTAGAAGGATATGTTGATCGAAATTATTCATTTGCTGTTTTGCTTAATTTTTCCATTAAAATTTCTATGGGGTTTGAAATGATTATTTGGTTAAAATTTTTTGTGAGAAATGCTTTGATTAGCCTGTTAAATTCATTGGGATTCTCAAGGTTGGATAAATAAAAAGCATGTTTTATAATATGCAATTGAGAACCAGTAATAAAGTAATTAAGATATTGTGAATCTACAGGTGGGGAATCATTGTCCTTTTCTCCTGCAAGGATTAAAGTTGGTATTTTAATATTTTTAAGACTCTCGCTGCTGTCCATTCTAGAGGCCAGCGCAAGCATAGTACCACATATACCCAATAGGGAGTTAGATTCTAAATTTTCCCTTGTTTTTATTAATATATCCTTATGGTTATCATTTGACTCAATGCTTAATAGCCCTTCTAATATGTTATCCGAGAAGAATTCCTCGCCTTTTGCTTTCACATTTTTAATGAACTCAAATCTTTTAATTTTTTCCTTATTGCTATCTGCATAACTTTTAGTATCACAAAGAATGAGACCTTGTATTCTTTCAGGAAACAACTCAACTGCTCTTATCGCAATGTATCCACCCATAGATATTCCACAAAGGATTACCTTTTGTATCTTCAGATGATCCATGAGTGCAATAAGATCATCCACAAAAAGATCAATATTGTACAATCCATCTGAAACTCCACTCGATCCATGCCCTCTTATATCATAGGATACTACTTGATAATCCTTCGATAAAAACTCAATCTGTTCATTCCACATGGATTTGTTCAAACCAAGGGTGTGAATTAATACAAGGGGCGGAAATGAATCCCTGCCTGTAATTGAATAACAGAGAAGATTGTTATTGATCTGCACATAATTTTCTGTAACAATTGTATTCATAAGCTGATTTTTATTAGGTCATTGTTAAATATTGTTTTATATATTTTCATATGTATATAATTTGTTTTTTAATAGTCATCCCGATTTATCGGGAGCCAGGTTATCTTCATTAGTGTTTGTGCACTGTTCGGTGCATGGCTATTTCATATGTATATAATTTGTTTTTTAATTGACATCCCGATTTATCGGGATAGCCATGTTATATTCATTAGCGTTTGTGAACGGTTCGTGCATGGCTATTTCATATTATGATTTGCCAATCTTAATAAGGTTTATTGCCAGAAAAATTTGCCAAACTGAATTTTTCGCTTCGGCTATGTTGTATAATTTTCCTGCAAGCCTATAATCATCAATGATTGGTACTACTCCCCAATTATGCCTTAAACCCAGGCTAAATCTTTTAAAGTCAGCGGAAGTACCTGCAGAGAATCCATAATCAAAGAATTTAAAACTGTTTATTGTTATGTTCTCTCGAAATCCTGGAATGATTGAAGTTATTTGACCATCGGAAAGTATTGAAGCGTAGGGGCCAAAGTGCAAATTAACGGTATTTGTAATATTCAAAACAAGGTATACTGGCAGCTCAATATAATTTAGGTGATAATCAAAATATTCACTTGAATGCCCCTTTGTATTGTATAACAGTTCTGGTTGAAGCGCTAAAAATCCGAAAATATTCAGTTTGGCAAAAACACCGGCATTGTAACCTGCATTGAATTGATTAATCCTTAGGTTTTCAATGCCAATATTAAAATGAGTCAGATTAAATCCTCCCTTAATTCCAAGTTGTAATTGCCCATAACCTATTTGGATGGTTAGTAAAAAAAATAGTACAATAAGGCTTGCAAAGGGAATTTTTTTCATTTTTAAATATTCTTAATGTTTTTACCTCTTGAAAATTTTCTGCCAATATTAACAAAGCCCTTATGCTCACTTATTAAGGTTGGGATATGAAAATGCATAATGTTTTCTGTGAAAATTTATCCTCATTGTTAGCTAAAGATTCCACAAGATGAAATTTGGCTAAAAAGCCTTCTGTGATATTTACAGCAATGATTTACACATATTGTGGAATTCATTTCACCTTCTTTACACAATATGAATAGCAAGGATTGATGCAAGATTTCTTTCAACACCCCTTAAAATGAATGTTAAAAGGTCTTGTATTAGTTTGTGAAAAAAGTTTGGCAGTAAATTTCAAGCATAAACAAAGTGATTAGCATTTAATGCAATAAGCTTTATGTCCTTAAAAAGAAGAATCAGTGTGTTTTATATAGAAGATTCAACAATAAGTTCGGTAATAACTGACCATAAACTTCGTGAAATAGCTGATTTTAGGATTTATCCTTATTGTTCTGCCGAGGTGGCTTTTAAAGATTTATACTTTAATCCTGATGTAATAATCCTAGATTATATTCTTCCGGGAATGAATGGTTTACAGGCCATTCAAAAATTCAAACAAACTTATCCGGAAATTCCAATAATTATGCTTTCTGGTCAACAAAACATTGATGTGATAATTGATGTAATGCGTGCTGGAGCCTGTGAATACATGAGTAAGAAAAATTTTTCTGCAAGAGAATTGTATGAAAAAATTTGTAGCATTTATGATCAAAAACAACATGAAAAGAAAAAGCATTTGTTGGAAATGGCAATCAAAAAAATACTGTTTTTAAGTTTTTTTATTTTGCTTTTTTCAGTAATTGTATGGTATAAATTAAAATAAGTAAGTGATGAAAATACTAATAGTAGATGATGATCCGATAATTCTGGAAACCTTAAGCAGAATATTGACGGCTGATGGATTTGAGGTAATTACGGCAAGTGATGGGGTAAAAGCATTTGATTTGTTGGAGGAAAAAAAAATCGACATGGTAATTAGCGATATAATGATGCCTAATATGTCAGGCCTGGGACTGCTAAAAATACTCAAAGAGCACTACCTTAAAAGGATTCCGGTAATTCTTATTTCTTCACTTGACAAATGTGAAATTATTCTATCAGCATTAAAAATGGGAGCAGATGATTTTGTGCTTAAACCTGTGAATTTTCTTGAATTAAAGATTAGAATAGAAAAGCAAATAAATGCCAAAGCAAGAGTTTTTCAGGATAAATAAAATAGCTTTTTTTCAAGCTTAAAATTAATGGTAACATAACTATATAGTGATGAGATGGATAATTAATAATATCAATAGAAAATGGCACATAAAAAAAATTGTGGGACTTGGTTTTGGGTTCGCCCTATTGATATCCGTTTTAAGCAGTATTGTTTCTTACTTAAGCACTAATCAGGTTTTAAAAGCCACTAATGAACTCTCCAATTCACATTTGTCCTATGGGATATTAAAAGAAATATTATCTGTTATTACCTATGCTGAGAGCTGTGAAAGAGCCTATGTAATTACTTCAAGTGATGAATACCTAAACTCTTATCACGAATCGGCACTAGTTGTTAAGTTAAAAATTCAAGAACTAAAAGAATTAACAAAGGACCATTCCAGGCAATTTGGGAAAATAGAATTACTCGAACCTTTAATTAGTGAACGATTTGATATAATGGAGGAGGTTTTTCAAGTTAAAAAAAATAGTGGATATCAACCTGCTATTGAATTGGTTTTAAGCCATAAGCCTAAAATTATTATGAATTCCATTCGTGAGATTTTAGGAAATATGGAAATACAAGAAAGGGAATCATTAGAAACAGGGACTATCATTGCAAAAATTTATTCTGATAGAATCAAAACAATAATTATTATTGGCAATCTTATAACATTTATCGTGCTTTCAGCATCGCTGATTGTGATATTTATGGATATATCACACCGCAATTATTTTGAGCAGGAATTAATCAAGGCAAAAGAAATTGCTGAAAAATCAGTGCAGGTAAAAGAACATTTTTTAGCAAATGTTAGCCACGAGATTAGAACTCCAATGAATGCTATTTCTGGCCTTACAAAAATATTGCTTAAATCGGAAGTAACTATAAACCAAAAGGAATATCTGGATGCCATTAAGACTTCCTCAGATATTTTACTGGTAATTATTAACGATATTCTTGATCTATCCAAAGCAGGGGCAGGGAAAATGGTTTTTGAAAAAACAGATTTTAAGATACACAATCTGATTTCATCCATAACTGATTTGTTGCACTCCAAGGCCGAGGAAAAGAACCTTAAACTCATTAACCATTTTGACAAAAATATCCCTGATTTGCTTATTGGAGACCCTGTTAGATTAAACCAGATAATATTGAACCTGGTTAGCAATGCCATTAAATTTACTGAAAAAGGGGAAATCAGTTTAATTACCAAAATACTTGAACAGGATAAAAATACAGTTACAATAAAATTTACTATAAAAGATACCGGAATAGGAATAGCTGCGGAAAAATTGCCAACCATTTTTGAAAGTTTTACCCAAGCAAGTACTGAAATAACACGTAAATACGGTGGAACCGGGCTGGGGCTAAACATTGTAAAGGAACTCGTGGAACTACAAAACGGAATAGTTTCAGTAGAAAGCAAACTAGGAATAGGTTCTGTTTTTTCCTTTATTTTAAAATTCCCTACAGTCCCAAATAATCATTTTGATTTTATAAATAAAAAGGTTGAAAAAACAAAAATAATGTTCAAGGAAATACAAATATTATTGGTTGAGGATAATATTATTAATCAGCTTTTGGCCCAAACTGTACTTCTAGATTTTGGATTTAAAGTGGATGTTGCTGATAATGGTATGACAGCCTTGAAATTATTAAATGAAAAAAGGTATGACATTGTATTAATGGACATACAAATGCCTGAAATGAGCGGATATGAAGTTACACAACACATAAGGAAAAATGTCTTAAAGCCTTGGTTCAATATTCCCATTCTTGCCATGACAGCTAATGCAAGCCAGGCAGACGCAGATAAATGCATGCAAGTTGGTATGGATGGATATATTTCCAAACCCTTTGATGAACAAATGCTATTTAACCAAATCTGTACCCTTATCAGCAAAAAATCGAATTTGGAAAATGATTACTTCACCGAAAAAAGTATTGATTTAAATTATTTGAGAAGTTTATCTAAAGGGGATGACAATTTTATTAAAGAAATTATTATGCTTTTTATCCAACAAACACCAGTGGCAATAGATAATATGAAAAGACATTATGAAAACAAAAATTGGGAACTTTTAATGGCTGAAGCGCATAAAATAAAACCATCCTTTGGTTTTATAGGTGGTATTAAACTTGTAGAACTTGCCAGGGAAATTGAAAATTTTAGTAGTAAAAAAGTGAACAGTAACCTTGTTTCTAAATCTATTTTAGATATTGAAACTATTTGTAATAATGCTTATGAAGAACTTCAAAATGAATTGATTCTGATAAATATGAACTTAAAACAACAGTGTATGAAATAGCCATGCACGAACCGTTCACAAACGCTAATGAATATAACATGGCTCCCGATAAATCGGGATGACAATTAACAATTAAATTATATACATATGAAATAGCCATGCACCGAACAGTGCACAAACAATAATGAATATAACATGGCGTCCCGATAAATCGGGATGACATTTAAAAAACAAATTATCTACATATGAAAGTAATTCGAGAAAGGATAGTAAATGGTTCTTCATTAACAATGA
>JACCXN010000036.1 GCA_013696965.1 Bacteroidota bacterium
CTTTTTGGTATGGCTTTCCGATAAATATTACAAATCTCGTCCCATGGAATGAGGTTTGCCAAAATAACCCATCGATTATCTGAATTTAATTTTTTTTCGAATGGGGACTCAAATCCTTCTAAAACCAACTGGTTTTTACTAACATAATTTGGAATTGGTGCACGCTTTTTTGGTGGTTTCTTCATATTTCCTTGCACTTGATGTGCCGAATATAGGTATGTTTGTCTGATTTACAAAGTGATAGGTGTTTTTCAGCAGACCCTATTTAAAAAGCAATATATTTAAAAAACATACTATCTTTTTTGTATTTATGGTTTCGCCATCTATCATCCTTATAAAAAACACACATGGTGAACAATGTAATAAATCTATTGAAAGACTATTATCTAAAATATGAGGATTTGGCTATCCTAATTTACCTATTGAATTATAAATTAAGATTGTTCCTAATAATTGACCAACAACCTGATTATTTTGGTTAAATAATGGAGAGCTCCTGATGATCCAGGTTCTACAGCACCTTGATTAAAATGCAATCTCCACATTGGTCTGTCAAAGGAAGGGGAATATGCATTTTGTTTAAGAATTACACTTGTTGATTTTCATGCTTAAATGCAATTCAATTAACAACAATTCTTCTAACGGCTCTTTTTCTATCTGCAATTATTTCTATGAAATAAATTCCTTTGGCGTGCTTATTCATGTCAATAAATCTTTCATAATCACCTTTAACTCCGAAAATATTTTCTGTATAAATTTTCTGCCCCTTTGAATTAATTATGTTTAGCTGTAAATCACAGGACTCAGGTAAATTACATTCGATCTGGAAAGTGCCGCTTGTTGGATTTGGATAAATATTACACGAGAGTAAGGATCTATCTGAAAATTCATTTACACCTATTATAGCTTGTGTTGTATCATATTTGATCTTAATCAAAAACACTTCATCGTCACCTGTCAATGAAAGAGATCCGAGAGTAAAGTTTCCTCCAAACGCACCCGTAACATACAGATCGCCTTGCTCGTTACCAACTAAATCTATACCATGACCACCACCGCCATAAGATCCTTTCACCCATTTTAAACTACCATCAGTATCATAATTTGCTAAGAACACATCAATACCACCGCTTGTTGAATAGATTGTTTGATTGTCAAATACTGCATGACCGGTACTACCTCCCGAACCAAAATATCCTGTAATAAATATATTTCCGTTGTTGTCTGCGTATAGTTCCCTCAGTATATCGATGCCGTTACCTCCCGCAGTTTTTACCCATTGGCAATTACCTACACTATCATATTTAGCAATAAAAATGTCACTTGCACAATTCATAGGAGAAGTAATACTTATTGTATCAAAATACGAAACAGAAGAACCCGTATAGGCACCATAATATCCTCCAATAAAGATTTCTCCTTTGCTATTTACATCAATGGCTTTAGGTGATTCAGTATCAGAGCCCTTAATTGTTTTTACCCATTGTAGATTAGCGTTAGGGTCATATTTGGCTAAAAAGCCATCGAAATTTCCGCTGCTTACAATCTGTAAGGAATCTGTAATATATTGAGTCCCTCCGAAATTACCTGTAGTATAAATATTTCCTTTTTTATCCAAACACATATCAAAAGTCTGAATCATTGAAACATGACAAAAAAATTCTTTCACCCATAAAAAAGTTCCATCAGAAGCATACTTAGCGATAAAAGCCTCTTTTTGCATCGCATACCCTTCAAATAAAGAATCTTTCCAGCAATATCCGGCAATATAAACTTCATCATTCTGATTTATGCAAATTTCATGAGGTGTACTATGTTTTATTATTGGTTTACTGAACAATAAATTTCCATTCAGATCATATTTCATAAAGTACATTCCCCCATTGGTTAGCATAGCCCCTTCATATTGCATGTTTCCGCTATAATAACCAGAGACAAAAACATTCCCATTTCCGTCAACGGCATTTATTGCACTGATAGCCATATGTTTTGAATAAAATATTTTCTGCCATTTTAAATTACCCACACTGTCGTATTTCAAAATAAAACCACCCATATCAGTTGAATCAGGTTGGTGATATGGCCCGGTAAAGCTGCCCGAAACAATCACATCGTTATCTTTTGAATTTGAGATCGACCAGCCATAGCTGTTCCGTGAAAATTTTTTACTCCTTGCCCATTCAAAGGAAGACTGAGCAAGCCCTGATGAAACATATAAAAAAAGAAAATATAAGAAAAGGGGAATACGCATTTGTTTAAGAATTACACTTTTAATACCCAAAAATATTGCCTTAATATGTAGCTTTAGTGAAAATGCCGCTAAAAGGCTGCATTGAAGAGTCAAACACCATAAAATGTTCGACAGTTGTTGGAAGTGTGATTTATTATTGTACATTTATTTCCTCAAATAAAACCCCAAAACATGAAAAAAACTCTCTACTTTCTGATTTTTATAGGATTAATAGGGCCTGCAAAGGAAACTGCTGCCCAACCTATTTCGCAAGTATTTTATGCTCAAAACTACTGGATGCCAAATAAACCTGCATTTGGTTTCACTGGTCAATTAGAAAGCTGGTGGACGGAAATTAACGCAAGTGGCGTAAAATATATACGTGTCGGAGGTAAAGCTTATGACGGATCAGGAATGTGGCCGATTCCAACATTATTAGGAATTATAGATACTATCAGAGCCAGAGGCTTTGAGCCGATAATACAGGTTCCAATAAAGATTAATCTATCAGTGGCTCAAAATGCTATAGATAATGCGGCAATAATATCTGATATAAATGTGACTAATGCAAAAAATATAGTTTATTGGGAAATAGGAAATGAACCGGATGGTTCTTATTCAGGTGTAAATAATTATCACACCAATCCGATAATTGCTGATTACATCAAGCAGGTTTCAACAGCCATGAAAGGAGTTCTTGGCCAATCGGGCATAAAAATAATCGGGCCATGTTTGTCTTACTATGATTTTCCCAAATATGCTTCCTTTCTGGGTGGTGCAGATAACATTACAGGTTCGGGTGCAAATGGATATTACATCGATTATGTTGGGTTTAACACTTATCCTTTCAGTAAAGCTCAATTACAGGCGGGAACTGCCCGACAGGACATTATAAACTATGTTAACTCTCCGTTTCAATTTGACGATATTTTAGATACCATTAATGCCCGCATTGCCCTGGTGGGAAGAACAGGTAGTTTAAAGCCTTTTGTTACAGAAGTTAATATAAGCGCTTATCAGGATAATACCAACGCAACTACACGTGGGCCAATCGGTGTTGGACCGAAGTTTTTTAGGAGGACAATTTTGGGCGGAAATGATGGCAAAAGGAATGGAAAAGCAAGTTGAATCAATGGCTTTTTGGAGCGTTATAGAAGGAGAGCCGGGAGATACATACGAAACTGATATAGGTTACATTGGAACAGAACTATTACAGAAACGATCTACTTATTGGCACTACAAAATGATGGCCGACAACTTTAAGGGCACATTTTTTCCTTCAGTAAGCGTAAATCAACCAAATATAAAAGCTTTTGCCGCTAAATCTTCTGATCGCATAGTTGTAATGATTTTAAACGAGCAAAACTCCGGCAGCTTGGCATTTAAAGTAAGATTGGACAACACGGGCTCGGTTGGGGCAGGATTAGATATTGCATTTAACGTTACAGGCGCTACCGCAGGAGCAAACCATGTAAGTACAGTTAATATCCAAAATCAATCAACCGTTTTGCTTATTTTCAACTGTAAGGGCGCAATATCTGAGCGGTATGATTATACTTTGAGTAACGCGATAAACGATCAGGGACCCCAAACAATCACCATTCCAGTAGCAACTTCATTAATTGGTGCAACGATTTCAAATGATATTGGCAATGCGCAACTTTGCTCTTCCGGTGGAGTTTGCAGTTTTTTTAATTATACTCCTTCAAATTATGTTTATAGTTGGACAAGCCCTTATGGACCCGTTAATTATACCGGCAATTCCGTGGAATATTGCTCTTTAGTTGTAGGAGGTCAAACAATTTATACATTTACAGCAACTGATCCTTCTACCACATGTTCTACAACTCAAAATGTAACTGTAAATGATTGTGGTCCAATTACCGGCTTTGATTTTTATGCATATGTTTGCGGTGCAACACCTTCTAATTGTGGTGCTAATAATGGAGGCGCTATGGTTTGCGCAGGAGGAGCATCAACTTATAGCTATAAATGGGACGGAGGTGCTTATGGTACTAACTCTTCAATTACCGGATTATCACCTGGAATGCATACAGTTGTTGTTAAAAACGCACCGCCTGCTATTGGTGGTTTAACAAGAACTTTACAGTTTTATGTTCCTATTACAGGAACTCAACCTGCTATTAGTGCAGGCCCAGACAGAACTATTGGCAGGTTCTGCCGTGTAATTCTCACCGCAGTGCCAAATTTAACTTCAAGTGGGTATACCTATAATTGGTACAAAGGAACCTCTACAACTCCATTTAGCAATTCCTATACAACTAATATCAGTGTTTGGAATACAGCTACCTATAAAGTCGTGGTTACTTCACCAAGTGGATGCACTAATTCTGATTATGTAAATATAAACATGACTCTTACACCACGTTGCATCACTGATTTACCAAGTATAAGCACTGCTATTGAATGCAAATACAATATAGGCTCAGGCGGACCTTTGCCTCCTGTTAATGTGTTAAACTCATCAGTAATTATTAATTCTGATCAGTTCATTGACAATGTTACTATAGTGCCGAACAATGTTAACCTTACCGTTATTGATTGTGAGCTGGCGTTTTCTGAAAACTCAAAAATAATTGTTCTGCCAGGAGGAAAGTTAGAAATCCGAAACTCTTTTTTTCATGGTTGTGAAAATTTAAAATGGGGCGGTATAGAGGTTAAAGGAAACAATAACGTTTCAGATCAATTAATTGTAACGGGATCAGCTTTTGCAAACACAGACTATGTAATAAAAACAGATAAAACCTTGAATATTTATATTGAGGATAATATTTTCGCCAATGGAATTACCGCCATAGAGTTGGATAGAAATAAAGATTTCGTGATAAGAAATAATTATTTTTACAATTATGATATCGCTATAAAGGCTTCCAGGACACCTGTTGCAAATGTTCGATCACTTATAAAGGAAAATATTTTTGAGAAGGTGAAAACTGCCATTTATTTTGAAAATGATAACCAGTCGAAGTTAGATATCGTATGTAATAAATTCGACAACTATGAAGATTATGCAATTTATGCTCAAAATACAATACTAAAAGATCAGGGTAGTAATATTGAAGCAGGAAATTCTTTTGTTTCAACTTCTGTAAAGTTAAATCATAAGTTACGCCATAATGGTAATACTATGAATTATTATTATGATCCATCAAATCCTGTTACACTCGTTACTTCAGGTGGTATGAGTGCTATTGCCCAAGCCGCCTCTTCGGATGGTACTTGTTCAGATATTAATGACAGACGTAGTAATCCTAATCCGAATGTAGGAAGTGATCCTGTTTATGGAAACTCAAAGAGTAAATTAGATCTTTATTCTGCGCCAAATCCGAATTCAGGAGAAGCAACAATTTATTATAACTTGGGTGAAGAAAAACAAGGAACATTAACAATAATGGATATGTATGGAAATGTGATGAATTGCATAAAAGTAACGAGTGAATCCAATCAAGTTAATTCTGATTACAGCAATTATTCTTCCGGAATCTATATGATTTCATTAACGAATTCGAAAAGTGAAGTAATTAACAAAAAGATGATTATAGCAAAATAATTCCTATTTTTATTCTAATTTTAAAAGCCGCTAAAAAAAAGCGGCTTTTTTCTTATAATATAAAGAATGTTAATGTTTACAGGGATTCTTCTACTATTTGAAAGTAATTAAAAAGACTATTTTTGTTCAGATTGGATTTGCTTTTCACAAATTGCTTATTGTTCCTTGTTAAAAGGTTTTACCATCAACAGATCCTTTTGTCTTATTTCCAATTATACGTGCCATAAGCTTTGTTTCACAATAAAACTCCCCAGAAAACGTATTTATTATAATTGGAAATCGCTTTAAAAAAAACTTTGCATTCGTGTAATCTGCTACCCTTAGTCCCACAATGATTTCCAAGGGTATTCGGGTCAAAAAATAATTAAATATTTCTTTTACTCCGTACATACTCCTTGTTATCTGCCTGTTATCTCCCTATTACTTCATTCTAACTTTAACATTACTAAATCTAAGTGGCATGACAGACCTAAGACAAACCAAACTGTAAGGAATTATGACCCCCATAAAAATTCACTACTAACCATAAAAGTTTGGAACGAAAACCCTTGCGCACAGGTAAGCACATTCACAATTCCCTCAAAAATCCATCCCACAAACCAAAAATTGTAAATAAGCTTCCCTCTTCCTTCCCCAGGCTAGATTTCAATTTTTTTACCCCTCCCTTTTAAAAAAACAAAACACCCAAACACACTGAGCCCCTGTCACTGTACAATACGTTGTGCAATTTGAAAGTAATGCAAACTTCCTAGACAAGTGGGTAATGCCAACGGCTAACATTGCATATCCTCAAGTGGCGGTCTTGGTGCTCTATTCAAAGCCTGGAATTTCTATTAACTTTGCTGCTCACGGTTTTTGGTTCGGTGCAATAATCGCCACCTGGGTATATGCAAAAAACGTTAGCCGTAAGCATTGCGGGGCGGTATGACAGACGTGACATTCAGCCTTTTTCATTAAGCAACTTTTCTGCAAATTTAGAACGTTCAGGGCAGCCCTTCGCTTCGTGCTTTTTTCCTTTTTATCCCCCCACAAAATATTAAAATTGCCAGCCCCAAAATTGCACATTTGTTTTTGCCGCCTCCCATAAAGCTGACACACATTGGCAAAATCAAAAGAGCAATTTCCCTGCGCAAGTTTCTGCTTTTTTTAGTATTATTGTTACTTTGGTGGTTGACTTTAGAAAAAACATTATTTTTACAATAATAATTAAAAACAGACAATTTCAATTTTTTATGGTCACATTTTCACTCAAAGGAAATCAAACAAGAAAAAGCAAGAATTCTTCTATTTTACAATTTTTTATAATTCTTTTCACATTAACCTTTCAATTAGCCTCATTTGGACAATCATCAAAAGACTCTGTAGATGTATACCAGGCACCTTCAATGCGTCTGATTAAAATAAATGATGATAATAAAGAAGTTAGCAATGTTGAAATTGGAAAATCCATTTTAATAATTTATCATAAAAAAAACAAATCATTTATCATAAATTATAAAGATGAAAAAAATGAAGGTAAAGATTTAAAATTGACATTTGTAAGTGCGACTAAGGAACCTAATTATTATATAATGAAAGATATTAAAGGGAATAACTCTTATGTCGATAATCAACTAGAGGGCTTAAAAACATTAGCAATTTTACCAGAAAAAAAAGATGGGGATTATGCTTTAATAGTTTTAATTAAAGATGCTGTTAAGCTTAAAAACTTAACAGCTGAAGAACATTTAAGTAATGGTCTTACTAAACTAAAGGAAGGTGATATTACAAATGCGATAATAGATTTTGATAAAGCCATAGAACTTAACCCAAAATTAGAAGTAGCATATGATTATAGGGGATTAGCAAAGGTGCAAAGTGGTGATTTAGTTGGTGCAATTCAAGATTATAACTCGGTAATAGAAATTAATCCAAAGAACAGAGAAATTTATCCATACAGGGGATATGTTAAACAACAACTGAAAGATTATCGTGGAGCGATTCTGGACTATACAAAATCAATTGAGTTAAATGTAGAAAATATAGAAATGATATATCTTAATCGAGGCGTAGCAAAGGAAAAATTAAAAGATTACCAAGGTGCAATTAGAGATTACACAAAAGCCATTGAGATTAATCCTAAAAATAATCTAGCCTACCTAAATCGAGGTCTTATTTATGTACATTTGGACAATAAAGAAGCTGCGTGTATAGACTTTAGCAAAGCTGGCGAACTTGGAGAAAAAGAGGGATATGAAAATATTTTGAAATTTTGTCAATAAGTGTAAAACGACAATAATTTATTTAATATTAATGAAGCAATTTATATATTTAGAAAAGTGATATAAAAAGTAGCTCAATTTCCTTGCTAATAAAAATTACAAATTGACATAAAAAAAAACTATAACAATAAAATTATGATGAATATTGAAGAATATGTAAAAACAGAAAAATCTAATTATTATATCCCTTTCATTTTTCCAAATAGAAATATAATTGAGGGTTTAATGAAATATGATTCTTTCTTAGATAAAATATTCCAAAGTAATCCTTTCATAATATTGATAGGGAAGGATTTAAAAGAACTTTTAACAACTGATTTTTACACAGATGAAATACTGTTATTGCAGTTCGAAAATAATCACAAAAAAAAAGCTGAAATAAAAAAAGAGTTAAAATTTTATAGGGAACAATATTATATAGAAAACGAAAAGGAATTTGAAAAATTGAAGTCCTGGTCGGGTAATTACAAAAGCTTGTTAAACATTAACCCATACTTATTTTTTTCAATTTATAACAATATTTATGTTGAAGTCATTTTAAAATCAAGTCAAAGATATTCATTAAAAAATTTATTTAATAAAATATCCTACGCACATTTTAATTTCAATGATTATGGATCTGGTGAAGGTGACCTTTACTTTGACCAACAATATATTTTATGTATACCAAATATTTATTATTGTTCATTGCCTGAAAAGACAATACTAACGTCTCAAAATTTAAATTTTGGAAAATATGAATTTAAAACATTAACTGAATTATATCATCAAGACAATAGCTATATTGATTGGTTAATTAATACCACTTCCTATTGCATATTAGATTTTCAAAAGCTCTATCACTTTGACGAATTAGAAAGAAATCATTATTTAAGCGAGGAATCTCTTATATTGAATTTTGCTAAATCATTGCATTATGCATTAATGTTAAAACAAAACGATATAATAGAACAGGGGCTAAATGACAATATGTATGAATTCTAATAATTAGTAATCTAAAAAATAGCTACTTTGAAGAGTGTGCAAAATTAACGGTTGAGCTTTCCACGCACGGTTTCAGCACATTTCCAATTCACACTAATCTCCCCTCAAAAGCCAAAAATTGTAAATAAGCTTCCCCCTTTCCTAAAGAAGAATTTTAATATTTTCCTCCCCTCACAAAAAAAGGAAAAAAACACGCTAACCCGCAGAAAGCCTGTCACTATTCATTGACGTTACACTGCAATTCGCAATTAATCGTAGTGATCTAGAAAAGTGGGTAATGCCAACGGCTAACACTGCATATTCGCCAGTGGCGGTCTAGGTGCTCTATTGCAAAGCCTGGAATTTCTATTAACTTTGCTGCTCACGGTTTTTGGTTCGGTGCAACAATCGCCACCAGCGTATATGCAGAAACCGTTGGGCGTAATGCGTGCATTCAAAAAATTCGGATTTGAAACCGTAATTACTTTCGAAAAATTTTAAGATTTTAGTTGATATTTCTAATATTCAAACCCTGTTGATTAAGTCAAATCCTTGA